>CANQHO010000016.1 GCA_947623815.1 uncultured Bacilli bacterium
AAAATTTCTATTGGTGTATTTGCAATTTCATTCGTTAATTCAACTATATTGGAAGAAAATATTTTTGTTTCATTTTTCATAAATCACCTTTTTTCATATATTTTATATAAAATTATACAATAAAAATGTTTATTTACCAACACAAAAACAATTGAATTATATAATCTCTCATGTTATAATTTGTTCGAGGAGATGATATGATGAAACTAAAAAATGCCTATGTTAATAAACCATTTGTTTATGGAAGTGAAATTATTGATATAACTAATCCGGAAACTTTTGATAGAACCAAAGAAATATCCAAGGCTTTATTAACTAATATTGATAATATTGCTGATATTTCATTACATTTTGACCCAGTTATGTCAGTAGAACTATATTCTTTAATAAATCAAACTGAATTACCAGCCAATTTTGAAGATTATAATAAAATCTGGAAGAGACTTAAAAACACCGATCAAGTTTCTAAAAAATATGCTTATGTCCATTCAAATGTTGATATAAAAAACAGTGACGATGTTGAAACCATTGAAAATGGAATTATAAATTTTGATATTTTCATGAATTTAATGAAAGAATATGGTTGGGAAATTAAAGATGAAGAAAACAAAATAGTTACGATGAATTATATTATAGGTAATGAATTTAGTAGAGATCCCAAAATAGGCTATATACGCCAAAATCTAAATTACAATATCGAATCTGGAAAAGTTAGATAATATAAAATCCCATCAAAAAGTGGGATTTTAATTTAATCAACTTTAGTCAAATTAAATTTATTTTTTAAAAACTCCATCAAATAATAAAGTACTAAAGTATAGGCTATATTAAGTAATAAAGATGAAGTTATACTTTGAGCATAAGTTAAAAAGGAAAATGTTTTAACACCAATAACAATTAAAATAAAATAAGAAATGGTTCTATAAAAAATAACTATTATAATTGACAAAAAAACCAAATTCAAAGCATGACTAGAAATATAAGCATTTAAATATTGAATTAAAAAAGCAATACTTAAAAATAACAAACCTTGTAAAAAAATAGTATTCATATAAGTAACATCTAAAAATACCCCGGCTACAAACGCTAAAGCATAGTAAATATTATTTTTATGGAAAAAATAAGGATATAAAACTAGTAACGACATCAAAGTAAAGCAATTTTGAAAAAATAAAGAATTTAAAGGAACTAAATTACTTACTAAACCTTCTAACAAAAAAGAAATAAAAACAATTATAAAATAAATCATGATGTCGCATCCTTTTTCAAAACAGTTACATAAGATATTTTTTCAAAATCAACTTCACTTACAAAAGATACTTTACTAGCTAAATCAAAATGGTCCTTACTGATAGAATCAACTTTACCAATAAACACTCCGCTTGGAAAAGCATTACTAAGACCCGTTGTCGTTACCAAAGAGTCTTTAGGTATTTCCTTATTTTCCGCTATACCTTCTATTTGAAAACGTTTTGTTTTACTATCATATCCATTAAGTAAACCGTAAACATAATCATCGTCACTTACCTTTATCTTAACCGATATTTTATTAGATACATCTTCACTAGTTAATAACTTAACAGTACTATTGAAATTACTGACACTTTCTATTTTTCCTACTAAACCTTGGCTGTTAATGACCGCCATACCTACTTCAACCCCATTTTTTTTACCCTTATCAATTGTCAAAGATTGATTCCAATATCCGACATTTCGACTAATGACCGTGGCATTTAAATGACTATTTTCTCTTAAAGTACTGTTTAATTCCACTAATTCCTTTAAATCTTTTATATCTTTTAACGCTTCATCATATTTCGCTTGCATCAAATCGACTTGTTTGGCTTTTTCTTTCAAACTTTCTAATTCTTTATCTGATACCTTTCCCCAAATAAAATCAAACGGTTTTTTTATAGTTTTTACCACTAATAAAGTTGTATCTTTAATAACTTTTTCGGGATATGATAAATTTCTATCTTGTTTATTTAAAACTGTCACAATAACTAAAAAAAGTAATAAGACAATTAAAAAAACAACAACTAAATGGCGTACATCCCATTTTTTTTGCTTATACATTTTATCACCTAATTCAATTATAAACTATTTTTGATATCTTTTCTACTAAATATTTTCATTTTCCACAAAACTGTAATATTTATCTTTACCAATAATTAAATGATCGACAACTGGTATCCCTAAAAGATTACCCGCATTTACTAGTTGTTCGGTTAAAATCATATCATTTTTAGAAGGTAAAATATTACCCGATGGATGATTGTGAATGCATATGATACTACAGGCACCAATTAAATAAGCCTCTTTAAAAATTTCCCTTGGATGAACCATACTATAGGTCAAACTTCCAATAAATAAAGTTTTATTTTTAATAACTCTTTTTTGGACATCTAAATAAAGACAACAAAAATATTCCTGTTCCTTATTTTCTAAAATTGATTGATAATATTCTACTACTTGACTACTATTAGTTATTTTGGCTTGATAGATATAAGGGGTTGGTTTTAACACTCTTTTACCTAGTTCTAAAGACGCTATTAAAATAGCCGCTTTTTTTATTCCGATTCCTTTAATAGATTGATATTTTTCTAAAGTATATGATTTTAAATTTTCAATAGAATTAGCCTGACTTAATATTTGACTGGCTAATTCTTTTGCGGATTTTTCTTTAGAACCGGTTTTTAATAATATGGCCAAAAGTTCTTCATTAGTTAAACTACTTACCCCATAATGAACCATTCTTTCTATTGGTCTATCTAAAATAGGCAATTCTTTTATTTTAACCATCACAAGCATCCTTATATTTTTGAATAAGTTCTTTTTCTAATTTATCGATAGTTGTATCTTCGATGGCCTTTTCAAGTAGTAAATCATATTTATTTAAAGTATCGATAAATTTATCACTTTTAAGTATTTTCTCTCTTTTTTCCACTTTAAAACCTTTTTTAACATAGTAATCTTTTAATTTATCGTAATTTTTTTCTAAACCAGTTACCGCAATGTAAGCAAAATATTTATCATTTTCTTTTTCCATTAAATAAGTATCGACATTAGTTAAAGCCTTTTCCATTTCTTTATTACTGTTATAATTTCCAATTTCTAATAAATAAATTGTATTAAACTTACTTACGGCTTTGGTATCATATTGCTTAAACATAAATTTACTCATCCATACACCTAAACTTATGCAAGCAATCATTAAAAAAAATGTTTTTCCTTTAATATTTATATTCACGCCTATCACCGATTTAATTTTATAAAATATTTTTGTCATAAAATGTCAAAAAAAGTGTTATTTCGCAACACTTTTAACTTCATTTATAAGTTTGTTGTAGTCTTTTAATAAACTGTCGTTTTCAAATTCGACTAAGTTATTTTTTATTTCCCATTTTTTATTATTTTTTACTAAGAAATCAATGACTTTTTGAGAACTATCTAATAACTTAATCATCGTTTGATAATTTTTATCTACCATATCTTTAGTTTGGGTAATTTTTTTTATAAATTGGTCATTACTCATAATTTCTTTATATAAGTTAGTATAATATTCCGATAATTTTTTATTATCAATTTCTTTTAAAATGTTTTCCTTATTAGCATAAGTATTTATAATGTTATAATTATCATTTAATGTCTGTTTGGTTTTTTCGATATATTCTTTAGTATTTTTAAATTCTTTGGCATCTTTTTTATAATTGTCGATCGATAAAATTTGAACAAATTTTTCATCATGCGCAACACTTAGTACGCTTTGAACGGCATTGGCATATTTTTGCATGTATTCTTTGATAGTTTTTTCTACTACTTGATATGATCCTTTAGTTTTAGTATCTACTAAAAAGGTATCACTAGTATAATCTTTGGCTAGTACAGAATTAACTTCTATTTTTAATTCTTCTTCATGATTATATCTTTGATAGTCAAAATAAATATAAATACTTATACCGGCTACCACAATTATTAAAAGAGCCAAAACTATACCCAATACAATTTTATTTTTTTTTGTCATTTTTTTACTCCTTTTTATTTTCTGTATATTATAATTATAACTTATTTTTTAGATATCGACAATATGTTTTAAATAGGATTTTTAGTTTCGGATATAATCCATTTTAAAAATTCTTCATTTCCCCCAACTATATCAAAACAAGCAATTTCCGCAGTATCATAATCATGTAATTTTAATATTTCTTCTTCGACTTCTTTATATAAACTTTTTCTAGTTTTCATCAAAATCAAAAATTCTTTTTCTTTATCGATATTTCCTAGCCACCAATAAGTACTTTCAATATTGAATATTTGACAACAACTTACCAGTCTTTTATCTAACAACACTTGAATTATTCTATTGGCAATATCTTTATTATTACAAGCGGTTGTAATATTACAACATGTTTCCATGAAATCCCTCTTTTCTACTTATATTGTATCCCATGTTTTTTTTATAGACAAGTATTTTTTAAAAATAGTGGTTTATTTTTTCAATTTATGATAGAATTAGTTTAGATGTCCTCGTAACATAATGGATAGTGTAGGTCCCTCCTAAGGATCAAATGTAGGTTCGATTCCTACCGGGGACACCAGATTGATAGAAAACTCGAACTTTCATAGTTCGAGTTTTAAAATTATAAAAAGTATGTTAAAATCTTAATATAATCAAATTGACTTATTTGTCAATTTTAAAAAATACTTGCGCCAGTATAAGGAGAAAAATATCTATGAAAATTGAAAATAAATTACAAAGCATTAAAGTAATTAATGATTTAAAATTGAATAAATTTCCAGAGCAACTATTTAAAAGTGGTGAGGAGTCTAAAATTAAAAAATTCTTAAAGCAGTATCCAGCACAATATTATGCTATTAGAGATAAATCTAAGGCTAGTGGAATATTTAAATTAAAAGTTGATTTTAACAAAGTTTTAGAAGAAATAAAAGATTACAATTTATTTACTATAAATGTTAGTTCTATAAATTATGTAGATAATCAATTATTAGTTGGTGAAATAGAATTTTTAAGTAATAATGAAGTTTATGCAATATTAACTACTGATCCACAAGCATCAGTTAGAGATGCTTTAGAACATCCAGAATTTAATATTAAAACAGATATTTTTAATAATGCTTTGTTAAATAAAATTCCGCATTTTAATTTTATATATAGTTATATAATATCTCATAATTTAAAAGATGTAATTGTTGAATTTGCCCTTTTTAATAAAGAAGTCGGTATAAAAAAAGAAAAAATTATTATTTATGAATTAAGAACTAATTATTAAAAAATTGTTGTATTCATTCCCTCAAAGCACCAGATTAGTTAATTATTCGAATTATATATATTCAGTCTTAAAGACTGATTTTTTTATTTTCAAGTTTAAAAAATTTTGGTATAATTGATATGTTGTCTACAAAAGAAAGGACTATTTATGAATAAAATAACTAAAGAAAATTTACCAAGGTTTTTAGATTATTATCATCATTTACACGATAGTTATATTACTAATATAAACTACAATATAAAAGCGAGTAAAATTGAATTATTGATTGATGTTGTATGGTCTGGTGACCCGGTTTTAAAAAAAGATGAAACGTATGAGACAAACCCAACTAAAATGCGAATAGAACTTAATAATATTGAAACATACAATATCAAAGAAATATTTTCATGGGACTATATCCACAATGTTTTTATTCAATATATAAAATTTAACAATAATGAATTTATATGTTTAGCCGATAACAAAAATGACCCTTTAATTTATATAGTTTGCCATGAAATGTTATTTGAAGAAATAAAACAATAAAAGGACTATTTATGAAGTCCTTTTTCATATTCTCCTAATTCCATTTCTATTTCACTAATACCGTAATCAGTTATGTCTTCTTCTATTTCCGGCCATTTTTTTTCTTGTTCTAAATGAATTTGTTTTAAAATATCTTTATTTTCTTCCGAATCTATCAAATATTGCGTACATTCTTTTAAAGTTTCTTCTGATAAATTATAATAAACTTCATTTCCTTTAAAAATCATTCTTATCTGTTCATTTAAAGGACTTTTTTCCAGTTTTTTTCGATACTCGATTTTATCGACTAATTGAACAAACAAAATAGCATTCCTTAAATCATTATAACTTTTTAATAACGTATGCTCTATCTCTTCTAAAGCTATTTTAATCTCTTCATCATCATTTAATTTACCTATTCCAAATTTTTTATTTTTTTCTCTAACCCAATAAATTCTAGTATAGGCTTCTAACATATCTCTTAAAGTATATACCGTAACATATCCTTTTGAAGTTTTATAAGTTCCACCTTTTTTCATATAATTTTTAAGTAATCTTACTTCTTCCCTAGTTAAAGTCTCCATAAAATTTTTATTTTGGGTTATATAACCAACTGTTTTTTCATCTTGAGCAATTGCACATAAACGATTGATAAATTTATCTATTTCCATTCTAATTTTAGGATGGTTACTTTCTACTGGGGCCTTATTTTTTTTATCAAGTGGCGTTTTTTTTCTTTCAAATAAAGCAGCATAATAAAGTAATAACGAATTATATACTAAAGGTATTTGTTTTATTTTTTTATCGTGGATATACGTTGATACAATTGGTAAATCACTATTTATATTAGTTAGTTTTTCTTTAAACTTTTTTTCATTAGGAAAAGAAGCCGTAATACAATCTAACTCGGGTAAAGTAAAAGTATCTTTTAAAACATTTTGTCCTTGATTATCCAGAAAATTAAAAATTAACCGCCTAATAATTTTATATCCATATTCTTTTTGTTCCGACTTATTTTTAACTTCATAGTTTTGATATTGATAAATTACATTAGATAAATAACTATTCCATAATGAATACTTCCGCATGGTATCACCAATTAAATTTTATCATATTTTAGGAATTAGAAAAAGCCCATTAAGGGCTATTTTACAATGTTAAACAAAACTAGAATAAAAACATTACCCGCATATACAAACTTTTGTCCTAATTTTTCCGATAATTCTTTAATACCAATTACCTTATCTACAATTGATACTAACCAACTTTCTAGATATTTTGGTAAACAGTAAAAAAGGGGAAACATATGCGATACAATAATATTTTTTTCTATATCATTCAATCCAAAAACACTAGCATTTTCTAAAGCCTTTTTAGGATGAGTAAATGTTGATAAAAATTTCTTATCAATTCTTCTTCCTTTTTCACTAAAGAAATAATCGTGTAACAAACCTGCTCTAGCCGTGGCTTGAGCATTTAATTTTAAACTACGCGCTAGTAAATAAGAATAGTATGATACGCGTAATGAATGATCCCATCTAGTCGTTCCATGATGTTCGATATTTTTAAGTTGGGAAAAAGATGGATCTTCTAATATATTTTTAACAATACTGTAATAACGATTGTCAATTATCTCCATAAAATTCACCTGCTGTTACATTATATCACTTTTTTTCCAATTTAGGAATAATTTTCGTCTATTTTTCACAAATAATTCATTATTTTTCTAAACGATTAAACAATATTTTTACTTCGTTTATGACAATATCATCTTCTAATGTTTCTTCTTGCCAAATAAAATCTTTAAATGACAACATTTCTTTTATTTTTAAACAAGTACTTGGTATAAATGGATACAATAGATTGGCTATATTGGCCATCATATAAACACAAGTATACGTAACATCATAAAAAGCGTCGATATCTTCTTTTACTTTTATCCATGGAGTTTGTTCATCATAATATTTGTTTCCTAATATAACATATTCCATACATTTTTCTAAGGCTTGTTTTAATTCTCCTTTTTCAATTAAATCGCCAACTTCTTTATATAGGGAAATAGTTTTATTTTGGATATTTTCATCAATTTTACCTTTTTTAATAATCCCATCTAATTTTTTACTGACAAAAGATAAATTTCTATTGACAAAATTTCCTAAAACTCCTACTAAAAATTTATTATGATTATTGATAAAATCTTCCCGACTAAAATTGGTATCTTTTTTTTCTGGACCATTGGCAATCATATAATATCTAATACTATCTTTATCAAATTCTTTTAATAAATCGGCAATAGTTATCATATTTCCTTTGCTTTTACTCATTTTTTCGTCATTCATGTTCATGTATTCACTAGAAATAATCTCACTAGGTAAACCTATATTAGGATCGATTGCCATTAGTAAAGCGGGAAAAATTATGGTATGAAAAGGAATATTATCTTTACCGTGAACATAGTATGATTTGAAGTTATCAGATTTTTTGACAAATTCTTTAAAATCGATGTTTCTCTCTTCACAAACTTTTTGAGCCGCAGTCATATATCCTAAAACGGCTTCTATCCAAACGTAAATTCTTTTATCCTCATATCCTTCAATTGGTACTTCAACTCCCCAACTAAGTTGTCTAGTTGCTGCTCTATTAGGCATATCTTGCGACAAATATTTTTTAGATTCATTGATGGCATTTTTTCGCCAATTTTGACCATTAGTTTCGACAAATTTGGTCAATTGTTCTTTAAATTCTGGCAATTTAAAATATAAATGTTTGTTCTTTTTTAAAATGGTTTTTTCCCCACAAGTTTTACAATGTTTGTCTTTTATATCTTTAGGCTCTAAAGAAGTTAGACATTCTTCACATTGATCTCCTTTAGCCTCTCCCCCACATTTAGGGCAAATTCCGACAATTTCCCGGTCTGATAAAAATTCATTACATTTTGGACAAAAATCTTGATTTTCTTCTTGTTCAAATATATAACCATTTTCATACATTTTTAAGAAATACTCTTGGACTTTTTCTTTGTGATAATCTGTAAAAGTCGCTGTATAAAGGTCATAAGAAAAATCTAAATCATTAAAGTTTTTAGTAAATTCTTTATGATATTTAAGGGCTATTTCTTGGGGGTCAATACCTTCTTTTTTAGCCCTTTGAGTAATTGGCGTACCATGAGAGTCCGTACCTGATACGTAGATTACTTCATCTTGCATTCCTCTAAAATATCTCGCTAATACATCCCCTGGTAAAAGGGCCGCTAAATGTCCAATGTGTAAAGAATTATTCGCATATGGCCAAGCGCCACCAATTAGTATATTTCTTTTCATTTCCACTCCTCATTTCTTTTTGTATTATACCACTTTTTCCTTTAAAGAAAAAGAAGTTAAATTAGTACTTCTTTTTTTATTAGTTCGGTTACTTCTTCTACTTCTTGAGTAGATTTTTTTTGACACTTCAAATATGTATTGGCATATCCATCATATAAGCCTTTATTATAATCTCCTTTAGTGTCAATTTTATCTTTATTCTTCTTACCTTTTTGATAATCGTCTTTAGCCTGAATACATCCCATAATATATCCAGATATGTAATCTAAATCTTCATCTGTTTTTTTAACTTGTTTTACTTTTATGTCCATATTTCACCTACTTTTTCCTAAACCTAGTTTCATTATACACTAGGTTAATACGCGGAACAATTGTTTTTAATAACAATATTTTAAAGTAGACACTTAATTTAACAGTTTTTAATAGGCTTTGGCTAAATATACTTTAGTTTCGGTTTTTTTGTTGCAGTAAATACAGTTACCACTTTCATTTTCACATAAACATCTAGTAGTAGCCCCAGTTTCTTCTTTTATTTTGTTTTCACAGTCAACATCACCACACCAAGAAACTTTAACAAAGCCTCCTTGTTCTAATTTGTCCTTTAATTCTTCTTGGGTAGTTGCTTCGTGGATGTGATTATTTAAATTAGTCAAGGCTTTTTCATACATTTCATTATGGATATCGTCTAATAAAGATTCTATTTTGGTACTTAATTCGTCGTTTATTTCTATAGTAATTTTTTGATAGTCATTTCTTTTAGCAACTACACATTGATTATTCGCAATATCTTTTGGTCCAATTTCAATTCTAAGAGGTATTCCCCGCATTTCTGCTTCACTAAATTTAAATCCTGGCGTTTTTAAAGTTGTATCTATATCTACTCTAATATTTTTTTCTTCTAAAGATTTTTTTATTAAATTAGCGTAGTTCATTACATCTTCATTTTCTGGTTTAATAGGAATTATAATAACTTGAATTGGAGCAACTCTAGGTGGTAAAATTAACCCATTATCGTCACTATGAACCATAATAGTAGCGCCAATTAGTCTAGTGGATAATCCCCAAGATGTCTGATAGACATATTTTAATTGGTTTTCTTTATCTAAATATTTCATATCAAACGCCTTAGCAAACCCTTGTCCAAAATAGTGGCTAGTACCTGACTGTAATACTTTTCCATCTTGCATCAATGATTCCATGGTGTAAGTATCGATTGCTCCCGCAAATTTTTCTTTTTCTGTTTTTTTACCTGTTACCATGGGAATAGCCAATAAGTTTTTGGCCATTTCTTTATATTCATTTAACATATTTAAGGTTTCTTCAATGGCTTCTTGTTCGGTCGCATGAATAGTGTGTCCTTCTTGCCACAAAAATTCGCTTCCTCTTAAAAATGGTCTAGTTGTTTTTTCCCATCTAACAACACTACACCATTGATTATATTTTTTAGGCAAATCTCGATATGATTTAACTATTTTAGCATAGTGTTCACAAAATAAAGTTTCACTGGTTGGTCTAATTAAAAGATTCTCTTCTAAGTTTTCATAACCACCTTTGGTTACAACGGCACATTCGGGCGCAAATCCTTCAACATGGTCGGCTTCTTTTTTTAATAAACTTTCTGGTATTAGTAATGGCATATAAACATTTTGATGACCAGTTTTTTTAAATCTTTCATCTAAATATTTTTGGATGTTTTCCCAAATGGCGTAACCATAAGGACGATAGATAATAAAACCTTTAACACTAGAATAGTCCATAAGTTCCGCTTTTAAACATACGTCAGTGTACCATTTAGCAAAGTCGACATCGCGAGCCGTTATAGCGTCATTTTTTTTATTCATGTTTTTTATTCTCCCTTTTAAATTCTTTTAGTAAATTATTTGATCTAATAAGTTTTTTCATTTCTTCTACGCTATACTGATTACCACTTACTTTAAAGTAATTAGGTACACATAGTATGTTGATACAACCACCAAGGGCTTTATATTCTTCTAATAAAGCATCTCCTTTATCGGTTTCATCATAACCATATTGCATAGCGTAGTCTAAATCGATACCATAAGAGCGCGCAAATAACAAAGCATACATTGGTCCAATATTTTTTCCTTTAGTTTCAATTATGTAAAGCATGGTTGAATGTAATATCAAATTTTTTAATCTATCTTCCATATCATAATAAGAACCAAGACCTACTGTTAATTTTTGACTTAAAGTTGCATCATCTAAATTTTGTGATACAAATAACAATTTATAAAATTCATCATTAAGATAATCTATATTTAGTTTAGCAACTAATTTATCCAAAGAATTACAAAAGTCATCAGCTAAACATTTTACATATTCTAATATTTTTTGCTCTAACATTTTTCTATCTTTTCTTTTTATTCTATTTTGTTTTAAATATCTATAAATTTTTTTATGAATTCTATGAGGTATCGCTAAATATTCTTTCCCCAAATGAGTTTCAAATTCTACCATAATTCCTCCTTATTTGCTTTTAAATTAAAATTAAGTTCAAACTAAAAATGTCAATGTTTCTTAAAACAGTAATATGTAAAGGATAAAAATATAAGAAGTATTGACATAAAACATGACCAAAATTTTTTATTCACTAAGTAATAAAATAGCAATTATTTTTTAATAACACTAATTCAAAATTAGTGCTTTTATTTTACAATTTTTCTTTTCAATTGTCAAACTAAATTGGGTTATTGATAAAACAAGTTTATAGTTTATTTTAAAATATGTTAGTATTTACTTGTTCTATTTTTTTATTTTAAAAATAAACCCTAACTCATTATGAGAAAGGGCTAATAGTAAATGGTAGTCTCCCAGTCCTACATGTATTCTTTCGGTATTAACCTACTCTGACTCAAAATAAATTTGAGCGTCGGTTGCAAGAAGAAAATTTACACCCTGCATTTACCATATTTAAAATAACACAACAAATAAAAATAATAAATCAAAATTTGTTGTACTTTAAATTTATCATAAAATGACTTTAAAAGCAATTAAAATGATAGATTATGGTTATTAAATACTAATTTTACTTTTTGTCAAACCACTTTTTCTAATTTTCTAATTTCTTTTTTTAAAAGATAATGCTGCCATATTTATATTTATTTACTATAATCTTTATAAGGGTGGATGATTATGTGTGTACTTATATTTTGTAGTTAATAATAATATTTCTTAATTTAAAAGAAATTAAAAAAACCTTGCAAATACAAGGCTAAATAACATTTGGTAGTCTGCACGGGATTTGAACCCGTACATATATGCTTGAGAGGCATACGTGTTAACCCTTTCACCAGCAGACCATAAAGAACAATAATATTATACATTATTGTTTTACTATTTACAAGGAATTTTTTAGACAATTTACTTGTTTAACTCCTCTATTGCTTCTTCAACTTGAAGGAAAAAATTATAAACAGTTGTACAACTTTCAGTTTGTGATGGATTTTGATTTTGCTTACTTAAAAATATTTTTTGAGCATATTCTATAGCGTTTTCTAAGGAACCATACTTACATAATTTAAAATATATTTCTTCATCATTTTTATGATATTTATAATTTAATCCTGCTTTTTTAAAATAGTTGGGCTCAGTTTTTTCACCTTCACAAATAATTAACCATTTACTAGGGTTTAACTTTCTTATATTTTCTTTTCTTTTTATTCTTTCTTTTTTTCTTCTTTTAAACAAATCGTCATTTCCCATAAAACACCTACTCATTTTTATACGGAATTGCCCCAAATTGGCCAGCAAAATATTTTTTTTCGTAATCCGCATCAATTCGTAAATTTCTAAATTCTGATAACGAGTATAATTGTGATTTACCAAGATTATCTTTATCAACTAAATAAATTTCATCTCTTCGTAAATTATCACTATTAAATAAAAAAGTTGAATGAGAAGTAAAAACTAATTGAGCATTATTTTTATTTATATTTCTATCAGTATACATACTAACTATTTTTTTAAAAAGCAAGGGATGAAATTTGATATCTAATTCATCTATACATAATAATCCCCCTACTTCCAAATTTTTTAAAATCATTGGCAAAATACTGATAATTTTAAATGTTCCAGCCGATTCTAAATGTAAAGGTATTAAAATTTTTTCTCCATTATCTATATTTTGATGAACCCCATACAACACCAACTTTTTTTCACCAGATATATTTCCGGTATATTCTGCTTCAATACCTAATAAACAAGGGTCAAACTCTTTTAAAATATCACAAAATTCTTTATATAATGCGTTTTTTTCTCCTAGTATTTTAATAACTGTACTATCATTCAAAGCATATTCAATTTTAAAATAATATTTGCAAACATAATCGTATATTTCTCTTAAAACCCCACTTTTTTCTTTAATAGCTACATTAGTTAAAACTAATAGTTTATCTGTATTCCCAGTACTGCCAAAAACTTCCCATATTTTTTCATATTGACTATATTGAGATCCAAAAGATACTGTTTGCCGATTCCTTTCAAAAATAACTTTTTGGCTAGCTTGACTAGTTTTAGAAAACTTCTTTTTATATAACCATTCTTCATCAAAACCATTTTTATTTAAGGAAAAACCATATCGATATTCATATTCTCCAAGACAAATAGAAATTTCATATTCACTATTCTTTTTTTTAGATTTTTCACTAAAAATAAATGGATAAACAAGTAATTCTTCATTAACGTCAATTCGGTTAGAATCTTTAATCATTTTAAACATGTATTGTAAAGCCTCTAAAAGATTACTCTTACCAGACGCATTTGCTCCATGAACAGCAATAACTGGTAAAATATTATATCCATTTACTTCTATGGTTGTTTCAAGATGGCGCTTTTCTTGCGTGGCTATAAAATCCAAAATAGTTTCCTCGTAAAAAGATTTATGATTTTTAAATTTAAATTGTAACAACATAATCTCACTCCTCTTTTTTTGTTCCATTTTATCACCTTTTAACATAAAATTCAATGTTTTAAGAGACTTTTTCTCCTAAAATATTTATTTTTATTATTTTATGCCAATTTTTTTATAAAATACAAAAATAGTACCATTTAGTACTATTTTATTATTCTAATAATATCGTTATAAGTAATTAAAATCATCAACAACATCAGTAACACTAAACCAATCGCATGAATAGTATTTTCTATTTTCGGATTTACTTTACTACCTTTTATTTTTTCAATTATTAAAAATAACAATCTTCCACCATCAAAAGCCGGTATAGGAATAATATTGATAACTCCAACATTGATACATAAATAGGCTGTAAGATAAATTAAATTGATAAATCCTGATTTAGCGGTTTCCCCAACTATATTATAAATTCCTACTGGACCGGCTAGATTGTTTAGTTTAATTTGACCAGTTACTAAGAAACTTAAAGTATACCACATTTGTTTCATCAAACTACCAAATTTATACACAGCATATTTAAAGGGACTTAATAAATCGTGAGTAGTTGTCTCTTTTAAAGAAAAACCATAACGGTAACCATCTTTTCCATTCACTTTTACTTTCAAAGGTTTTATCTTGACATCTTCAACCATACCATCTTGATGTTCCACCGTAATAGTTTTATCTTCTCCTACCCCAATTTGAACTCTAAGCATAACATCATCCATAGTTTTAGTTTTTTTACCATTGATTTTTAAAATTTTATCTCCTTCAGTAATGTGACTATCATATATTGGATATCCAATATCTAAATTACCTATTATCGGTACAGGATTAGTATAACCGGCTTTTATTCCTACAATAATAAGTAAAATAAAAGCCAATAAAAAATTAAAAGTAACTCCCGCAACTACTACTAAAAATCTATCTAACCAAGGTTTATTATACATTTGTTTTTCATCCGGTATATCTTTATCAACTTCAATATCTTCCCCAGCCATACTGACAAAACCACCGATTGGAAATAACCTTATACAATAATAAGTTTCATCCTTTTTCGATTTTCTTTTATATAAAACTGGTCCCATTCCTATCGAAAATTCATAAACATAAATACCAGCCCTTTTCGCAAAAATAAAATGACCTAGTTCATGGATAAATACGGTAATTCCTAAAACTAAGATAAAATATATAATTGTCATAACATTCCCTCCATTAAACTACAAAAAAAGTAAAACATAAAAGAATAAAAATGATACTATCTAGTCTATCTAAAACCCCACCATGTCCGGGTATTAAGTTAGAAAAATCTTTAGCGTTGAAATAACGTTTGATAGCGGAAAAACATAAATCACCAAGTTGGCCGATAATTGATAAAAAACTAGTCATTCCAATTAAGTACCAAAGAGAAACACTTGGATTGATCACCAATTGATAATAAACTCCGGCAATCAACACCCCAAAAAATAATCCCCCAATGGTTCCTTCAACTGTTTTATTTGGCGATATTCTTTCAATCAATTTATGTTTACCAATTAGTCTTCCCGTTATAAGGGCAAAAGTATCAGTCATCGTGGCAATAAGGATTAAATAAATAGTTGTAGTTAAACTGATATTTCTGATTGTCATCAAAATGGAAAAACCACAACCTAAAAAGAATATTGACCCAATAAAATAAAAGGCATCTTTAACGCTATATACTTTTTTATTAGGATACAAAATGGTCGGTATTAAAAATACCAAAAACATTCCCGATAACAATCTATAGTCTACTGTTAAAGTATATGAATTTATATTAAAATTATTAAGTTCTAATAAAAGTAAACTTGTATACGATAAAAAATATATAAAAGCAGGTATTTCTTTTTTATCATCTTTTAATCCTAAAAACTCATGCAAAGACCAAAAACTTAGTAAAATTACCCCCACTTGATATATAATACCACCTTTTAATAATATAGGGATACATATAAGTAGCATAATAATTGCACTGATTACTCTCTTTTTCATGTTACCACCTAGTTTCCATTGTTAGTATATCATAATTTTTAAATCATGACAACTTTTCTTCTTGGTCTAACAATGCTTGAACTAAAAGTCTTTGATGTTCCGATTGAGTACAAGTTATCAAGTATAATACGGCCTTTTTATCCTTTTTAAATTGGCTAAAATCAGTTTCATCAATTATCATTTTTTTATTAACTTTATAAGTTCTTCGATATCTTTTGGTGTATATAATAATATTTTCATTTTTTTTAATTTTATGAAGATAGGAAAAAACTTTTTTCATATTGTGACCGGCTATTATAACAACGCCATTTTTAGTATCTAAATCACTGGATTCTTCGATAAGTCCTACCGCCAAAGAATCTAAAGTTTTTTTAGAACTGTTATCCTTGATATTAAGTTTTAATTTATTAGGTAATATTAAAAGACCAATCCCTGAAAAAGTATATTTATCCATTACCTTGGCTTTATCAAAAATATTTGGTTTAGGTATATCAAATTTAGGTTTTTTTATTTTGATACTTGTTTGTTGTTGTTGATACATTTTTTCTTCTTTTAGATAATTATTAAAACTTAATAATAATAAACCTATAGCCAGTAAGAAAAAGAAATATTTTCTAAATTTCATATTTCTTTTTCATTCCTAAAATAAACAAAATTGGTGTTAAAAATACAAATGATGATGAACTAGTTGTCTTCGGTAAAGTTTTAACTACCGTTTTGGTAACTGTTTTGGTAATAACTGGTATTTTTTTATTATACAAAGTTAAAGTTTCTACTTTGTTATCATCTTTTAAACTTACTTGATATTCTTTAGTATCTAATATATACCCATCTTTAGTTTTTACTTCTTTGATTGTATAATCACCAAGAGGTAAAAAAGTAGTTATAGCCTCTCCTTTTTCATCAGTTGTCAAAGTGGTTATCAAATTGTTATCTTGGTAAATTTCAAAAACCACATCTTGCAATTTTTCTTTAGTATCCGTATCTTCTTTAATCAGTTTTATTTTTCCTTTAGTCACATGAACTTTAAAACTAGTATTGATATTTTCCGGTTTACCTAAGATAAAAACATTTTGACTATTTTCTTGGTAATACACAACTGATGGTGTACTATATTTGGTATCTTCTTTTTTAAAAGTAAAAGTTTTATCTTCCGTTATATTTTTTAAATTGATCGTATTACTATTTTGATTATCAAATGTAGATAACACTTGATTAGTATCCGTTATAGTTAAATCATCATTTAAATTAACGGTATATGTTTTGTTGTCAAAACTAGGTTTTTTTAAATGATCTTGGACTAATTTTTCTAGTTCATCTTCTTCTTTTTGGTATGGGTTAATTCTATTTCCATCAATTAACTTATCAGTAAAATAAATATCCATTTTTTTATCGACTACTTGCCAAATCTTTTTTTGGGTAATAACATACCATTTATCATCGGTATGATTTTTATATTGATATCCATAATAGGCATACCATTCTATTTTTTGAAAATCTTCTTTGGATAAATTTAATATCAAATGATAATCACCTGTTGCTTCTTGATATGGATTGTCATTGTTTATTTTAGCCCAAGGTTCTAAACAATAAACGTATTTTTTATCAGTCGAACGATATAAAAATTGCCCATACTCTCTTCTACTTTTATCCCCTTTTTCTTTTTTGATATATATTCCTTCAATTTTACTTCCCTTTTTAATTTGACCACTATATTCTTTAGCCAAAATTATATTGGGAAAAAGGATTAAAGAAATAATTAACAATATACCTATTTTTCTCATATTATCCCCCCAATCAATAGATACGCTTTCTAGTTTAACTGTTTTTTTAGGGTTTGCAAGCGATTCGACAAAAATAGAAAAAAACAGACAAAACTGTTTTTAATATTTGATAATTATTTCTTTACTGGCCCTACTTGTTTGACCATTTTTAGATATTACCGTACAAGTTATTTCCTGTTTTCCATAATCTAAAACATTCGTATTACTTGGATTACAATTTATTTTACCAACTCCCGATTTACCCCACTTTATCAAAAAATAGTTACTAGGGTTAGTACTAGTTTGATAACTTAGTTGGAATACTCCTTCTTTAGGGGTTATCGAAGGTTTATCGGTATCAATTTTATCTATTTGAATATTATAATATCTATTTTTTTTATTTTCTTTTATTTGAATAATAGTTGGTTTATAAACTTCTAAGATTATTTTTCTAGTTATAACTGGATAAATAGTATCTGTTTGTAATACATTACCTGATGTTTTGGTTTCTAATATTCCTTGTTTTAACAAAGCCATTCCTTGTTTTATTTCTAATGTATTGATGGTATTTTTAAAAAAAGTAATACTAACTTCTTTTTTAACTGACCAAGTATCCGCCTCTTTTATTTTTATATCGGGTTCTTCTGGTTCTTTTAAAAAAATAGTTTTATCTAAAGTTTTTATGCCTTCGCTAGTTACTACTAATACTTTTATTAAGTATCTTCTACCTTTTTTTAAATTTTGATAAGTATAACTATTTTGATTGGTTTTAGCCACCCTTTTACCTGATAAAAAATATTGATAATTATATATTTTGACATTTTTATAATTAACTGGTACAAATACCGTTATATTATTATTTTCTATAGAAGTTTGCAGTTCAGATATTTTTAAATATTGGGCTTCCATAACGTCTTTAGCTAAAACATTAAGTATTAGACCAAAGAAAAAAAGTAAGCAACATAGTTTTTTCACCTAATCACCTACTTTATTTTATTAAAAAAATCAGTTTTTTATTTATCTTTTCTAAAATGGGCTAACACTTTCGCAAATTTAAAGACGATAATACTATTTTTATTCATCGCATAACTTTTACCTAACGCTTTACCACCAATGGTGAAGGCGGCTATAAAAGCGGTTGTGAATAAAGTTGTAAAAAATAAATTTGTCCCTAGAAGGTTAGATAAATTAGTGGAAACTACCGCACTACCGGTCCCTGATATAATGCCACAAACATCCCCGATAACATCATTACAAAATGATGATACCTTATTGGCATTTTGAATTAGTTTGACGGCCGTTTTAGCACCATATACTTTTCTTGAACTCATTGAATTAAAAGGGACAATGGAACAAGATGTTACGGCAACTCCAATAATATCAAACAAAATACCTAAAGCGACAAACACGATTACTAAAACTAAACTCAAAATAAAATTGGCTTTAGGTAAGGCAGTTTCAAAAAACATAGAGATAAAAAATGATATGAAAAAAGCAAAAAAGGTTATTTTAAAAATCCAAGAAAAATCGGATTTTTCTTTATGTTTTTTTTCCCTATTTTTAGTTTGAATAATTAAGTTTTCGGTTTCTTCTTTTAAACGAAGTCTATCTAATTTTTTCATTTTTCCCTCACAAAATAAAAGAACTGGCTATCGATATGGTTAACTTTACGCCTTAGGTCAAGTAGAGTTTCTCTAGTCCTTACACGTTGTTACCAAGCGTGCGGTTCCCCATTAAAAAGACCAATATACCGTCGCCGGTTATATAACTTGATCGCCACTCAGTACGTACTGCAATCCCATATCAATATCACTCTAGAGGTTTTCCCCACCAATTCGTCTGTTATTAGTTCTTTTTAGCAAAAAATGTTTCAACTTGCGATAAACTATTTCTTTTGGCCAAAAGAAACAGTTCTGTTCAAATATCCCCACTTTTCACGCAAGACAAGCACTTTTTTATTCGTCATGTATTATAAACAGTGGAACAAGGTCGTATGCCATTACGGTTGTCCAATGTTCTACCTTCTAATACTCACCCTAAACTGGGCGTAAAAAGCAAGTACCAAAAGTTAATGGAATGCTCTTAACGGATTTTTAGCCCCGTCTTCCTAACAGAAGAATATGACTAGAATAGTGTGCCAATTCTTTATCCATTATAACAAACAATATGTTTTTTTTCAAGATATCATTTTTTATTTTCATCTTCCATTTTATAAAAATGTGCCAATATTTTATATTGATTTTTTTGAATTTTTTCCAACCGTTCATATAATTGTTCTAAAATAAGTTCACTTTTTAAATCGGTATGATAATCATTTTTATTCCTAATAGTATCTTTTTTGGCTTGTCTATTTTGACTCATCATGATTATTGGGGCTTGTAAAGCGGCCAAACATGATAGTAACAAATTGAGTAAAATAAAGGGGTAAGGATCGACAGCATCTTTAAGTATAAACATATTTAAAATAATCCAAAATATCAAAAAACCACTGAATAAAATAATAAATGTCCAACTACCGGCAATTTCGGATAACTTATCAGCCACTTTATCACCAAAAGTCATTTTGGAATCGTTTTCCTTATCGACATCGACAGTTATTGGACTATTGATTAACAAATCCAATATTTCCTCTTCATCTTTTTCATCTAAGTTTTGATTTAATAACATCTTAACAATTTCTCTTTTTTTAGTTTCCATATAACTCATCCTTTCCAACTACTATATAATTATAACACAAAAAAGTAAACTTTAATTTACTTTTTCTTTGTTTGGCTTTTTAATTCATAAACTTTATCAACCATATTGCATACATTGTTAGAATGAGTGACAATTATAACACATTTATTTTCTTTATGGGCTAAATCTTTAAAAATGTTTAAAATCTCGGTTTCTGTTTGTTTATCTAAATTTCCCGTTGGTTCATCAGCAATAATCATTTGGGGATTATAAGATAAACTTCTAGCAATCGCTACTCTTTGTTGTTCCCCACCGGATAATCTTAAAACTTTTCGATTAGCGTAATCTTTTTTTAAACCGACTTTTTCCATCAGTTCTAAAGCCTTTTCTTTTTTATTTTTAAATTTTCCCCCATTGACATCCATCGATAAAATTATATTTTCTAAAGTCGTCATAAAAGGCAGTAAGTTGTAACTTTGAAAAACAATTCCAATGTCACTATTACGGTATCTATCTAAATTTATATTTTTTAAATCTTTGCCGTTAAAAATAATCGAACCTTCTGTACATCTTGCTAAACCACTAATTAAAGATAAGAGAGTTGTTTTACCACTACCACTTCTTCCCTTTATGGCATATAATTTACCGGCTTCAAAAACAAAACTAACATCTTTTAAAGCATAATCATCACTATCCGCATCACTATATCTATAACTAGCGTTTACTACCGAAAGCAAAATATTTTCTTCAGTTTTTTTATTTTTCATATCTAAGACCTCTCTTTCAATATAGTAAGTGGTGAAAATCTTTGAATACTAATCATCGATGAAACAGAACTTACTAAAACTAAAGATATACCAATACCAAACATTTCTAACAATACTTTCATATCTACCACCGCATCAATAGAATCATAGGCTTGAACAACCGGAATACCTCTTTTCATGTGGCCGAAATTAGGATTTTTATCCATATTACCACCGAAGTTTCTACTTATTTCTTCTTGGTTATTATTACTACTATTTATCTCACTAGCAAGTAATGAATTACTGATCCCTTTAGCACTAAAAGATCCAATTAAACAACCGATGATAAGAAAAACTAAAGATACCATTAAAAGTTCCGAAACAAATTGTAAAGTAAGTTTTAATTTACTAATACCAATGGTTCGTAAAACCCCTATTTCGTATTTTCTTTCTCTAATGTTAATCATATTGATAACCAATAAGACAACTCCCCCAATAATTAAAGTAATAATTAAGAAAGTAGTGGCGAAAGAATTAACATTAGAAACACTAGCTAAAGATTCGGCTACTTGATCTTCATTAGTTTGAATAATAAAGTTTTCATCTAAACCCTTACCATATAATTCTTCTTGAAATTTTTCAGCATCATCGTAAGATTTGATGATAAATGTTGGATTTATACTACCTTCAACATCTTCATTTTTAGAAGTAATAGTACTAACTGCTTGAGCATTAGTAATAATATTATTGGCTGAAGATGAGAACATTGATACTTCGTTATCTTCTTTTTCTTTAAAAATTCCAATTATTTCAAATTCATATACATTGTCGTCATCATCTTCTAATTTTATTTTGTCAGTTAAACTTAAATCATTGTAATTAGCCAATTCTTCATTTATAAAGACATAATTTCCATCAAAGGCTATATCCCAAGCATTATCGGCTACTTCACTCATCGTATAAGTTCCACTGATAAACTCATTCATGGCTTCTAACTTATCATAACCTGTCAAAGTAAAATCATAATTTTTCAAAGGATTTCCTTTTCTATTGCCAAAGTCTTTATCATTGTCCATATTCGCCTTATCAATATTGTTACCATTTAAACCGACACTATATGTATAGTAATAACTACTTACATATTTACTATCGGCATATTTAGTAACATCATCGACCGTATAACTAGCCATGTTTTCAAAATTTTCTTTGGCTAAAGATCTAGAGTCTTCTTTTCCCATATCAAAGTTTTTCATCATATTTTCTCGATTAAAACTTATAGTGGCTGTTTTGTCATAAGCCTCTTCATAAGAAGTTATCAAATCACTAGCCGTATTTTTAATTGCTAAAGTAACTGTACAAGCACAAGCAATAATTAGGATAATAATTCCCATTAAAATATTTCTTCCTTTATTTCGGGTAATAGAAATAAAGGCATTTTTTAAAATAAACATTTTTTTCCTCCTTTAACCATTATAATTTTATATATTGAAGATTAAAAAAACATTAAAAAAGGATTATTTTTTTAATGTTTTTAAAATAATGGTAAAAGTTGTATAACCATCTTTCGAGTTAACTTCAATTTTTCCATTATGATTTTTAACAATATTTAAGGCTATAGCCAGTCCTAAACCATATCGATTATCTGCTCTATTTCTACTTTTATCACTTCTATAAAATCTTTCAAATATTTTTTCTTTTTCTTCTTTAGGTATTTCTTCACCTTTATTGATAATTTCTAATTTTATATCATTTTTTATCTTACTTAAATTGACATATACTTTTTCATTTTTGAAACTATGTTTTATGGCATTATCAATTAAGATAGTCACAACTTCATCCATACTTTCTTTATTACATAAAAAGTTTATTTTTTCTTCGATATTAGTTTCTAAGGTAACTTTATTTTCAAAGGCTAAACTTTCTAAAGTCAAAACATTTTTTTGGACGATCATAGATAAATCATTTACTTTAAAATTTTCTTGGATAACCGAACTTTCCGATTTAGATAAATCTAAAAGTCGAGTAATTAAGTTGTTCATACGACTAGACTCATTTTTTAAATTATTTATCCATTTTTTATTTTTTTTGGTTTCTTCTAAACAATCAATACTAGCTATCATAATGGCTAAAGGGGTTTTAAGTTCATGGGAAGCATTGGCAATAAATTCTTTTTGTTTGTTGAAACTTTCCATTACGGGTTTAGTAATCCAAGTTGTTATTTTTTTACTTATTATATAAATTAATATAGTAAAAATACCTGTCAAAATAATAGTTAAAAGTAAGTTTAAAAGTAATCTTTCTTTAGCCTTTTTAATATCGACAATCATAAGAAAATTGCTTGAATTAAAATTGTAAGCATAACTACCTATATATAAGTTAGGAAGAGAAATTTTATTTTCTTTATTGTTTTTCAAAATGGAACTAGCCTTTGTTAAAATGGTGTTATCGATAGTTTTATCACTGTGACTTATTTTATCAATAATATTGTTTTCACTATCTAAAACAAAAGTATATAAATCGTACTCGACAACCATTCTATTATGTAAGTTCCCATCAGGTAGATCCGGTTTTCTATCTAAAGGTTTTTTATCATCATCGACAAATTTTCGCATTCTAGTTAAACTAGTAGTTATCCCAGTATATTCTCTTTGATACGCTTGAATATTAAAAATAAGACCAAATAAAAGGATAAAGGCTAACATGATGAACAAAATATCAAACAAGTTTGATATGTATAACCTCACGATTATACTTTTCTACTTCTTAGAAGTCTCCTTCTC
>CANQHO010000017.1 GCA_947623815.1 uncultured Bacilli bacterium
AAATGTAAGTCTAAGACATCATTCAAAAAAATACCTAAAATATCGGGATGTTTAGAAAAGACGCTTTTAAAGAGAACATCAAATGTTAAAGGGATTGGTAAAGTATCGTTTAAATTCAAAAAATCCCTCCTTTCATAGGCATAATATAAAATTAAAAAATATTTGTCAAATAAGTAAAAATTAAAAATTTTAAGTCAAAATTTAAAAATCTAATACCAAATCTAGAATTGAAAAATCAAAAATAAAAAAACATTTAACAAAATTAAAAATTACCTAAATTTAAAAAAAATTTTCATATTTACACTATATTTGTAAACTAGACAAAAAAGTATACAAAAAATGTTGTAAACAAAAAAAACTCTGTTATACTAGAATTGAGGATAGCAATCCTTAACGGATCTCATAAAAGAATAAAAAAAAGGAACTGTCCCCCCTGAAGAAAACAGTCCCACAAAAGAATAAAAAGGGGTTGGCTAGTGTGATACTAGCACCAATTCATTTTTTGAATTGGTGATTTCTATGATAATCGAAAACGTTATATTTGTCAAGCGTTTTTTTTATTTTTTTTTGAAAAATTTCTTGACATGAACTAATGTACGCAATATACTATTTAAAAGGCGGGATAATATGACAGAATTAAATCAAATAAAGAATTTAGGAATAAAAGGAATTTCTATTTTAAACAAAATGGGAATATATAGTGTAGAAGAGTTATTAGAGTTTTATCCTTTTAGATATGAAGAATTAAAAAAAAGTGATATATCCACTTTAAAAATAAATGATAAAATAGTTATTGACGGAATTGTAGAAACAACCCCATCAGTATATTTTTTCAAAAGAAGAATGGATCGAATGACTTTTAAATTAAACACCGGTCATAACTTATATCAAATATCGATATTTAATCGGGGTTTTTTAAAACCTAAACTAATGCCGGGAACCAAAATAACGGTTATAGGTAAACTAGAAAGAAAAACTGGAATAACGGCTTATGATATAAAATTTGGTTTAATCGAAGAAGAAAAAATAACTCCTATATATCATACTATATATGGAGTAACGGAAAAACAAATCAGAAGATGGATCGAAAAAGCGTTAGATTTAAATATCAACTTTACAAATCAACTACCATATTTTATCGAAGAACAATATCATTTTTTACCTAAAAATGATTGTATAAAAGCCGTACATCAACCAACTGATATGAACTATTTAAAACTAGTACTAAGACAATTAAAATATGAAGAATTATTTTTGTTCATGTTGAAAATGAATTATTTAAAATTAAATAAAACTAATAAAATAGGTTTAAAAAGAAATATACCTTGGTCTAAAATAGAAGAATTTGTAAGTAAATTACCATTCCCATTAACCCCAGACCAAAACAAATGTGTAAAAGTTATTTTTGAAGATTTAAATAATCCGCAAAGAATGAATCGTTTACTTCAAGGTGATGTAGGAAGTGGAAAAACCATTATTTCTTTTATTGCCATATATATGAATTTTTTATCCCATTATCAAAGTGCTTTAATGGCTCCAACAGAAATACTAGCCAATCAACATTATAATAATGTTCAAAAAATATTAGAACCTTGGGGAGTAAAAGCTGTTTTATTAACCGGTAAAACCAAAGCCAAAGAAAAAAAAGAAATATTAAAAGGTCTAAATGATGGAACAATAGATGTCATTATTGGAACCCATGCTTTATTTACCGATGATGTAATATATAAAAACTTGGGATTAGTAATTACCGATGAACAACATCGATTTGGAGTAAATCAAAGAAGCAATTTAAAAAACAAGGGGATAACACCGGATATTTTATATATGAGTGCTACGCCAATTCCTAGAACCTATGCTTTAACTTTATATGGGGATATGGATGTATCGAGTATTCATACAATGCCAAGTGGTAGAAAACCAGTTATCACTACTTTAAAAAGTGAAAAAGAAATCAAAGATGTTTTAACAGAAATGTACCGGGAATTAAAATTAAATCATCAAGTATATGTAATAGCCCCTTTGATAGAAGAAAGTGACAAAATGGATTTAAAAAACGTTTTTGAACTAGAAACAAATATGAATAAAGCATTTGGTAAATTATATAAAATTGGGGTATTACATGGGAAAATGACCAACCAAGAAAAAGATGAAGTAATGACTAAATTCAAAAATAATGAAATCCAAATACTGATAAGTACCACGGTAATTGAAGTCGGTGTCGATGTAGAAAATGCTACTATGATGGTTATATTTGACAGTTTTAGATTTGGTTTATCTGCTTTACATCAGTTAAGAGGAAGAGTAGGAAGAAATGAAATTCAATCCTATTGTATCCTAGTTAGTAATTATGAAACTGAAAGACTTAAAATACTTACTAAAACTAATGATGGGTTTAAAATTAGTGAAGAAGATTTTTTACTTAGGGGTAGTGGTGATTTATTTGGTAGTAAACAAAGTGGGGACATGGTTTTTAAAATAGCCAATTTAAAAAGTGATTATTCATTACTTTTAAAAGCCAAAGAAGATAGTGAATTATTTTTAAAAAATCCTAGTGATGATGAAAGAAGTAAATTTCTAATAAATTATGTTGAAAAATATAGTCAATTAGATTAAAGGAGAATCAATGAAAAAATATAAATATTTAATCTTTAACGAAGAAAATAAAATTTTAGTTTTATGTAGTACTAATAGTAAAGAGTATTTACATATATATATTCCACTTTATAATGAAAAAGAAACTATCAATAGTGTAAAAATACTTAAAATACTATCTAAAACTGATGCTGAGGCAGTTGAATTAAATGTATATAAAGAAAAAGAAAAATATTTTGAACATCAAAACAATAAATTGATACCTAAAATTAAAGAAAAAGAAAAATGCTTTTTGGGAATATATCATGAGTTTAGTAAAGAAGATATTGAAAAAATTACAATATATTGTCATGATCATAATTTAGAACCATGGTTTTTATCAACTGAAGAAATTATAAGTTTAATAGAAAACAAAGATAACAAACTAAAAATAGATAAAGGGATAAAAGAAGCCGTTAAAGTTTTAACTAAAAAAATAAATTATCAAGAATATTGATAGTTGATTGATAAGAAAAACTTTAGATGTTATAATTAAATAGCAAGTAAATTTGAGGTGATTAGATGTTAGATAAAAAATATAATCATTTAACAGTCGAAAAAAACAAATATGAAAACTGGAAAAACCAAGGATATTTTAAAAGTGGGGAAGAAGGGAAAAATCCTTATTGTATTGTAATACCCCCACCAAATGTAACGGGTAAATTACATTTAGGTCATGCGATGAATGTATCTATACAAGATATTATAATTCGTTATAAAAAAATGCAAGGATATGATTGTTTGTGGCTTCCGGGTATGGATCATGCGGCCATTGCGACAGAGGCTAAAGTAGTAAAAAAATTAAAAGACCAAGGAATTGATAAATATGAATATGGTCGGGAAAATTTTTTGAAAGCCTGTTGGGATTGGACCCATGAATATGCTCAAAACATTCGGGATCAATGGGCTAAAATGGGAATTGCCGTCGATTATGATAAAGAAAGATTTACCTTGGATGAAGGTTTAAACAAAGCCGTTACTAAAGTATTTGTCGACTATTATAATGAAGGCATTATATATCGGGGAGAAAAAATAATAAATTGGGATCCCGAAGCCCAAACGGCTTTATCTAACGAAGAAGTTATATATAAGGAAATAAAAGGGGCCTTTTATCACATTAAATATTATATCGAAGGTACCGATGAATATTTAGATGTGGCTACCACTAGACCAGAAACTTTATTTGGGGATACAGCAGTAGCCGTTAATGAAAATGATAAACGGTATAAAAAATATATCGGTAAAAATGTTATTTTACCAATAGTAAAAAAACCGATCCCAATTATAACTGATGAACATGCTAATCCAGAATTTGGAACTGGGGTTGTTAAAATAACTCCGGCTCATGATCCCAATGATTTTGAAGTAGGAAATAGACATGGTTTAGAAAGAATCGTCGTTATGAATCCTGATGCAACTATGAATGAAAATGCTTTACAATTTGCGGGAATGACGAGAGAAGAATGTCGAGAGGCTTTACTAGAAGAATTAAAAAAACAAGATTTACTTATAAAAATAGAAGAAATAACCCATTCCGTTGGTCATTCAGAAAGAACCGGAGTTATGGTCGAACCATATTTGTCAAAACAATGGTTTGTCAAAATGGGTGATTTGGCTAAAAAAGTTTTAGACATGCAAAAAAATAAAAAAGAAAAAGTAAATTTTGTCCCAGAAAGATTTGAAAAAATATTGAACCATTGGATGGAAATATCTTATGATTGGTGTATATCTAGACAACTTTGGTGGGGACATAGAATTCCGGCATGGTATAAAGATGATGAAATATATGTTGGAGTTAATGCTCCAGAAGAAGATGGTTGGATTCAAGATGAAGATGTTTTAGATACTTGGTTTTCCAGTGCTTTATGGCCATTTTCTACTTTAGGTTGGCCAGATGATCAAAAAAGTATTGAAAGATATTTTCCTAATGATGTTTTAGTTACAGCCTATGATATTATTTTCTTTTGGGTTGCTAGGATGATTTTCCAAGCCGAACACATAATGAATAAAGCCCCATTTAAACATTGTATAATTCATGGACTTATCCGTGATAAAGAGGGGCGAAAAATGAGTAAATCCCTAGGAAATGGTGTCGATCCGATGGATATGATTGATGAATATGGGGCAGATGCTTTAAGATATTATTTAACTACGGATGTTGCTTTAGGTACTGATTTAAGATTTGATGTTGAAAAAGTATCTAGTACTTGGAATTATATAAATAAAATTTGGAATGCCTCAAGATTTGTCATTATGAACATTCAAGATTTAAAACAACTAACTTTTGATAATTTGACTGATGAAGATAAATGGATATTAACTAAGTATGAAAATATTGTCAAAAGTATAACTAAACATATGGATAATTATGAATTTAATTTGGCCGGTTTTGAAACATATAATTTTATTTGGGAGGATTTTTGTAGTAATTATATTGAATTTGCTAAATTCAATATTGAAAGTCCTACTACTCAATCGGTTTTATACAAAGTACTTTTAGGAATCCTTAAAATGCTTCATCCATTTATGCCGTTTGTAACGGAAGAGTTGTATGATAAATTACCAATTAAGGAAAAAGAATCAATTATGATAAGTAGTTATCCTAAGTATGAAAAGGAATATGTATTTAATGACATTAAGAAAATAGTTGATGAAAAAATAGAATTTATTAAATTATTTAGAAATGTAAAAAATGAAAATAATATTTCTAAAGATGCTAAAGTAATAATTAATACTAATGATTCAGTAATATTAAAAACTTTAAAAATTGAAAACAATATAATTGATAAAGCCTTAGATATTACGGCTTATAATGTTAAAGTAAGTAATTTAGAAGCAACGATTTATTTTGAACATATTGTATCCGATGAAGAAAAAAAACAAAAAGAAAAACAGATTGAATCGTTAAGAAATTCAATTGAAAGAAGAAAAAAATTATTGTCAAATGAAAACTATGTAAACAAAGCCCCAAAAGAATTGGTAAATAAAGAAAAAGACACTTTAAAAGAAGAAGAAAAGTTGTTGAAATCTTTAATAGATTAAAATAAAGAGAAATCTTTATTTTTTTCTTTTTAAAATGATTAAATTTTTGATACAATATAATTGGTGGTATGATGAAACAATATATAAAAGAATATGTAAAAAAAATTGATGAGTTATTAAAAGAAGACAAAATAGATAAAAATATCTTAAATGAACATTTACTAAAAATAAAGTATTTCCAACATGAAAGACTAATCCATTTAATTGTAACTTGTTTTTATGCTATCTTTAACATTTGTTTTATTGCTTTAAGTTTTTTAAATCCTTTATTTATTATAATAACTATGATTTTATTAACATTTTTAATATGTTATGTATTACATTATTTCTTTTTAGAAAACTCTGTTCAATATATGTACAAACAATATGATGAAATGAAAGCCAAAATAAATTCTTGATTTAATCATAAATTTAGTATATTATAAGTAATCAACAGGGTGATGAGGATGAATATTGAAGAAATTGAAAAACTTATTATTGAAATTGAATTAGATAAAATAATGGCCAAAAGAGAAATAGAAAATCGTAAACAAAGAAGAAAAAACAATGAAAAAAACAAAAGCAAAAACATAAAAAAAATAACTTTTAATGTTTTAATTTATCTTTTAGTTACTAATACTTTATTTACTAAATATATAGATAACAATAGTAATTATTTTAAAGATAATAAAATTGTTGCATCCAAAGATGATGTAAAAAAAGCCATAGATACTATAGAAGAAAAATTAAATGTTGAAGTTGATTCAAAAAATATAGATGACTATTTAGTATTAAAAGCTATTTTAGATAATCAAAATTTAAGAGAATTTGAAAAAAATATTGCTTTAGAGTTATATCCTCTATTAGAAGAAAACAAGTATTATAATAAAGAATTAACTTATCATGCTTTAAAAAACATTAAAGTTAAGTGGTGTGATCGACCTAAAGATGTCGAAGATAATTGTTATGGGGTGTATAAATGGAAATATGAATTAACTAAAGGTTATGCAGGAAAAATAGAAGACTATGAATCTTTAGGAAAAGAAAAACAATCTAATTTTTCAGTTTTAAGACATGAACTAATTCATTCTTTATTTGCCGATAAAAATTATATTTTACCCAAAGTTTTTAGAGAAGCAGTGACGGAACTTTTAACTAATGAATATTATAGTGAAAATTCATATGATGAGTTGATGACTTATCCTTTTGACATATTATATGTGAAAATGCTTTGTGAAATTGTAAATTCTGATATAGTATTAGAAGCATACACAACCGGAAATATGGATATAATATATGAAGCAATGGCTAAAAATTATGGAACTAAAGAAGAAGCTGCTGTTCAAATAGCGATGATAGAATTGTATTTAAGCGAATATAGAGTTCCAGAATTGTTTGATGAGGTATTTGATCAATTAGATAATTATTTACCCCAAGAAAAAAAAGAAGATTTAAATAATCCATATTATGCCTATAAATGGTTAATGAGCAGTTTAAAAGAAGAAGATCCTTATTCTGAATATTGGGAAAAAATAGAATCTCACGGAACTCCTCATGTAGCGTATTTTTCTAAAAATTTAAAACAGAAAACAATGAAATAGTATATCTTTTTATTGTTTTTTTGTTGGGTTAAGTGTATTATATATAATTAACCACCTAAAGGAGTAAAATATGAACTATGGAAAAATATTTAATAATGGTGTAAAATTTTTTCAAAAATTGGAAAATAGAAAAGCGAGAAATTGTTTTACAATTTCTTTAAACCATCCTAATTTTAAAAATAAATCGATATATTATTTAACGAAATTAGACTTTAAAGAAGGTAAATACGCGGATGCTAGGAAAAGATTAGAAGAAAACGTCGACGATAAAATATTAGACTTTAAAATACTTTATGGAATGTTGGAAAATATTGAAAATAATTTTGAAACTAGTAAAAATTATTTTAATCAATGTTTAATAAGTCCCAAGTATCAATATAAATCTTTACTCTATATCGCTAAACTTTATATTCAAACCGGTGATTATGATATTGCTAGAACAATATTAGAAACTTTAAAATTAAATGAACAATACAAGACTCAAACGATAATAAGCCTTATTTGTTTAAATATTTTTGAACATAATTATTCTAAGGCTTACGATTTATTAAATACTTTAGATAAAAATAATTTAAGTGCTAAATTATTAAAACATTATAATATTATGAAAAATTATTTACTTTATTTTTTAGGTGATATCGATAAGATTGATAAAAATTTAAATATTATTAGACGGTTAATGTTTGATGATGATAAATATATATTAAATCATATTAAAAAACACAAAAATTTTAAAGAAAAATTTACTAATGGTTGTTTTTTTAAAAATGTTGAATTAGATAAAATATTAAACGAAGCAAAAATAAAAATAGAAAATATGAATGCGAATCATTTTGAACTTACTGATATGTATCGGTTTAGTTTCGATTATCCAATAGGGTATAAAGGCAATGATGAAACTGGTGATATATGTGTAACTACACTTTTGAACACCAAAAAAATATTGACCATGTTTCCGGTTAAATTATCTAACGAATTTGATAAAGAACAAATGAGTTATAGTAAAGAATTACAACTAAAAAGAAGAGGTATAAAATGATAAACGAAGAAAATTTAAACAAACTATACGAAGAAGTTATAAATGATACTATACTTACAACTAAAAATTTAAATAGTTATGGATTTAATTCTAAAGATATAAAAAATTTAATAAATGACGATGTTTTAATTAGAGTTAAAAGAGGATTATATGAATTTATTGATAGTGAAAACTTGTACAACTATAATAAAAAAATATATGAAGATAAGGAAAAATCTTTTAAATGTTTGGAAAAATGTTTTTCCATTAAACCAACTAATAGTATGACTTTTCAATTATTTATTCAAACTTTAAAAAAACATGACTATGAAAAAGTTTTTTATTATTTTGATTATTTATATGAAAAAGATTTAAATAATCAAAATGACTATAATTTTTATTTATATTTACTTAATATGATAACTGATGTACCAGATAAATATAAAGAAATAGTAAAAAATATTAAACTTGATGATATGATAAATAAAAAATTTAACTTTTTACATCCGATAAACAAAATAAGAATTTCTGTATCTAATCAAAGACTTAAATTAGCCAGTAATCAATTACGCGAATATTTAAATAATAAAAATTGTATTCCTAGTTTATTTTTAACTAGTGAATTATTATATCAAACCATAGGTTTAGAAAATGATCGAATAGATAAAATAATAAAATTACTAGAAGATGAAAAATACGATTATGTAGTTCAAATATTAGAAAATGTAAAAATCAAACATCAATTAAATCAAACAGAAAATTATATTTTAACCTTAACTTATGATTTATTAAATATTAAAAATACTAATAAAATACCAGATAAAATAGAAACTTCAACCGATGATTTTTTTGAAGCCATTGATAATAAAAATTATGAATTAGCGGTTTCATTATACGATTCTAAAATAAGTAATAAAGCCATATATATCCTTTTAGAAAACATTATAAAAGAAACCAGAAAAAAGATTAAAATGGAAGAATTTCAACTAGAAACAGTAACCTTTAAAGATATCATAGTATCTTTGATGAACAATGATATAGAAAATTCTATTCAAACATTAAATAAATATTTAAAAAATATCAACCAAGAAAAATATATGTTTTTAATAGTAAATTTAATAAAAATAAGTTTATTAGAAAACGATCAAGCTTTTACTAAACCGATGTTAGCTTTAAGTTTAATTGTGAATGAAAATTTTAAATTTGATTTATCAGAATATATTCAAAACTTTTATCAAACTTTAGCTCTTAAGGAGTTTGATAAAACTAAAATATATTTAGACATAATAGAAAAAAGTGAACAATTAGGTCAAACTTGTATATTGACTAATAACTTAAAACAAATATTAGAAATTACCGAACAACAATATAATAAAAAAAATATAGAGGAAGAACAAAATGATTTAAAAATAGAAAACATTGCATCACCGATTTTAATTGAACAAGAGAAAATAGTTAAAAAAACTAAAAAAGAAAAGATTGTTAAACCTATATACGATGATGAAAAATTTATTAAGTCCAAATTAGATTTGATAAAAGAACAAGGAATTATACTTTTAAAACCGATGGAAAAAGAAAGAGCCGATAATATTTATAGAATAATTGAAGAAATGCCAAATTTAAATTTATTTACTATAAAAGATGGTTTAAATATAAGAATTGTAATTAAATATCAGTTAGATGGACATATAGATTTTAAAGAATATATCCAAAAGGCGAAGGAAGCAGAAATTAATAAAGACTTTGGTAAAGCCTTAGAATTTTATAGAGAAATAATAGGACATAGTCGGGTAGGATATTCATATACTTACTATAAAATAGGAATTTTATATTTGAAAAAGCGAAATAAGGATATGGCTATTACTTATTTAAAAGTGGCTTCTCATTTATGTAAAAGAGAAAATAAAACTTATGACTATGACGATTTTATTTTAAGATTAAAAGGTTATATTGATATCGATGATCAAAAACCACTTTTTAAAATGGAAGAACAAGAATTTTATGAAGACTTTGATAGTAAATATAATTTAGATATTATTGATGGAATTATTTATTTAGAAGAAAAAGGATTGAGTATAGAAGAAATAAAAGATTACTTTGATTTAACTGAGGAACAAGAGGCCTTGTCACTAGTGGTACTTGCCCAAAAATACTACCGAGAAGGATTACTTATCAAAGCCGAAAAATATATTAAAAGAGTCGAAAAAATGCGGAATAAAACTAAAGAATGTATAAAATTATTAGACGAAGTAAAAAGAAATAAAAAATTTTATAAAAACCGAATTGTACCTATTGACTTAGACTAATAGAAGTGTTAAAATTTCTTTAATGTTTGGGGTGGGGAGTATATGAGGATATTGTTTAAATTTAAAAAAATAAATAATAGGTAATAAGCAACTTTTTAATATGGTTTAAAAGTTGTTTTTTTTAAAAATGGAGGTGTTTATAATGGTTTTTGAAGATTTATTGAAGGAAATAAAAAGTTATGGATTAGAAGAAGAAGAAATAAAAAAAGCTTATGAGATGGCCAAATTGTACCATGAAGGACAATATCGTCAAAGTGGAGAACCTTATATAACCCATCCTTTAAATGTGGCCTTTATTTTAGCTAAACTCCATGCGGATAAAGATACTATATGTGCTGGTCTTTTACACGATTTACTAGAAGATACCAAATGTACTAAAGAAGAAATTGCCCGTTGTTTTAATCCAGAAGTTGCCAATATGGTTGATGGCGTAACTAAACTAGCCAAAATGAATTTTTCTTCTAAAGAAGATCAATATTTAGCGAATACCAGAAAAATAATTTCCAGTATCAAAGAAGATGTTCGGATAATAATTATCAAATTAGCGGATAGATTACACAATATGCGAACCTTACAGTTTAAAAGCGAATTAAAACAAAAAGAAAATGCTAAAGAAACTCTCTCCTTATTTGCGAAAATTGCTGATTATATTGGGGCTTATCATTTAAAAATAGAACTGGAAGATTTATCGCTTAAATACCTAGAACCAGAATGGTATAAAAAAATTCAAGAACAAAGATATAATGTTCAAGAAAAAAATCAAGAATGTATAAAAGAAATGATTTATAAAATAAAAACCATGCTCGACGATAAAGAAATACCTAATGAACTTAAGTACCGAATTAAAAGTGTATATGGCATATATAAACATTTAATTAGAGGTCATAAATTATCCGATGTTCACGATTTAATAGCTCTAAGTTTAATAGTAGATGAAGTTGAAAAATGTTATTATTCTTTGTATTTAGTTCATAAAGAATATCATCCATTTAACGAACATTTTAAAGACTATATTTGTAGTCCTAAAACCAATATGTACAGTGCTTTACATACAACGGTTTTCGGATTGGATGGACGGTTAATTCAAGTCCAAATAAAAACTTTTGAAATGGATCAAATATCATCTTATGGTTTAACCGCCTATTGGAATATAAAAAAAGGTAATGTTAGAGAAATAATGCAAGAAAATTTAAAAAATAGTTTTCAATTTTATAAACCTTTACAAGAAATAGATAAAATGGCTAAAAACAATAAACAATTTGTAAGACAAATGGAAAAGGAACTTTTGGGGGAACAAATATATATTTATACTTCAAACGGTAATGTTATCGGCTTACCTTTAGGTTCAACCCCTATTGATTTAGCGTACCGATTAAATAAAAAAACTGGTAACAATTTAAAAAAAGTACTAGTAAATGATGAAGAAGTTCCGCTTGACTATCATTTAGAAAGTAAAGATAGAGTAAAAATAATAACTGAAGATACCGAAGGGCCTAAAAAAGATTGGATAGAAAAAGTTCAAACTAGTTACGCTAAAAGAAAGATAAAAGAATACACAGAAAAATGAAAAAAATTCATTTTTCTCTTTTTCTACTTTTATAATAATGTTATAATGAATAAGAATAAGAAAGGTGATAACATGGATTTTAAAAATATTTTTAATCGTGGTAAAGAATATGCTGTAAAAGTAAAAGATAATATAAATAAAACCATAGAAGATGCCAATAATAAAAAAGCTTTAATTGAAGAAAAAATAAATAATGCTGTTTTTTTGTCTTCATCATCTTTTCAACCTATTAAAATAGAAGTATTAGATAATAATCAACAAACATTTTATGATTATTTAATTCAAGAATGTAAATTAAATGGTAATGAAAATGTCAATAGTTTAATATCTTTAATTGTTTTAAATAATGAAGTTTTATTAACTAATACAACCTTAACTGATAAAAAACAATTAGAAAATTATAATGTTTTTTTTACCGAAAATAATATGTATATATTAAAAGATAGTAATTACTTATTATTTCCTTACAGTGATATAAAAAAAATACAATTGTTAGATAGAGGAGTTGTATCGGCAACTTTAGAATTTAATAACTTTGTTATTTGTTTTCCCACTTCAGTAGTTGATACAATTTTAATGCTGATATCTAATGAAGAAAAAAGAAAAGAATGGAAAACTAATATTCAAAATAAATATTTGGATTTTAAAAATCAACGGGATGATGATAATAGCGTAATAGGAATGGAAAAGAGAATAATAGCTAATGGCTTACAAATGAATAAAACCACTAATTGGATAAGAAATAATTTTGAAATAATATCTAATCGTATTCAAGAAAATGAACAAATATTATATCCGTTTGTGGGAATGCTTAATTATCGAACTAATACTGACCCGGGAGTGGCAAATGCTTTTGCCTTGACTAATCATAGATTAGTGTATGCCAATCAGGGTTTAATGGGCGATAATTTCTTTGCTATACCAAGAAATCAAATAACAGGTATTACTTTAAACAATACCGCTTTAGATGGGGTTATAACTATCCATACTAGTGTTAAAAGTATTACAATAGGGGTAGCGGCTGAAAAATCTTTGGCTTTGTTCAATTATTTAAAAAGTCAATTTGAAAATAATGAAACTGCAAAAAATGATAGCACATCAATAGCCGATGAAATAGCGAAATTAAAAGATTTATTAGATGCTGGAGCAATTACCCAAGAAGAATTTGAACAGGGTAAGGCTAAATTATTAGGGTAGTGTATGAACGAACTTTTTTTAAAAAGAATGGAAAATATATTAAAAGATGATTATCCTTTATTATTAAAAAGTTATGAACAACTACCAAGAAAGTCTTTACAATTAAATACTTTTAAGATATCAGAACAAGTTTGGGAAGATAAAAAACTTTTTAAGATAAAAAAAATAGATACGATAAAAGATGCTTATTATTTTGCAGAAGAATCTTTGGGTAATCATCCATATCATCAGGCGGGATTATTTTATATTCAAGAGCCTTCAGCGATGTTACCACCATTATCAATTCCTATCCAAGATGATTTTAAAATATTGGATTTATGTGCTGCTCCAGGTGGGAAAACTCATATTTTAGCCAAACAAGTACCTAATGGTTATGTTTTAGCCAATGAATTTAACTATAAAAGGGCCAAAAAATTACTTAGTAATATCGAAAGATTAGGTTTAAATAATGTGATGGTTTCTTCCATGAGTGTTTTAAAATTACAAGAACAGTATCAACATTATTTTGATGTTGTGTTAGTTGATGCCCCTTGTTCTGGTGAAGGTATGTTTCGCAAAGATAAAGAGGCCATTAAAAATTGGTCATTAGATAAAGTAAAGCAAATGTCCAATTTACAAAAAGATTTATTAAAAAAAGCATCTACTTTAGTTAAAACGGATGGTTATCTAATATATTCAACTTGTACTTTTTCTAAAGAAGAAAATGAAGAAGTTGTAGAAAGTTTATTAAAAGATAATAATTTTGTTTTAGTAGAAGTAAATAAAAATATTCAAAATTTAAGTAGGGATGGTTTAAACAATTTAACTAAAACAAGAAGGTGTTATCCTTTTATATTTGGGGAAGGACAATTTATAGCCGTTTTTAAAAAAGTCCAAAAATGTGAACCTTTTATTAATTCCAATGAATTACAAAACTTAGATAAATTGGAAGAAAATAATTTAAAAAAAATATTAGATGATAATATGAAAAAACAACCATTTATTTTAAAAAAATATAAAGGTAATATTGTCGCCTTACCCCATGATTGGGAAGTGCCTAATTTAGCCCTACTTTCCTGTGGGGTTAAATTAGGGGATTATAATTATAAACATTTTGTTTTTCATCATCAACTAGCTAAGGCGTATGGTAATTTATTTTATAATACTTATAATTTATCTTTAAATGATGATAATTTAGTTAAATATTTAAAAGGTGAAGAAATAAAAGATAAGGTTCCAGATGGTTATGGGGTGGTGATGGTTGATAATTATCCCCTTGGTTTTTATAAAGCCAGTCAAGGACGATTAAAAAATTATTATCCCAAAGGATTAAGAAAGTAAAAAATTTATAAATTTTAAAAATTTGAGTTATAATAATATAAAGTAGGTGAGAAAATGTATGATATTGAAAGACTAAAACTAGTAGTACCATCTATTGATTTATATGAAAAAAACAAAGATAAAAAATTAAAAAAAACTTATATAAAAGCTTTATACAAATTAAGAGGAATTAACTTTTTTGTGGCTGATGAAAGTAATAATTTATTTTTCAAAGCCCAAAAAAGTTTGTCTCCTTTTTCCGAAAAATATAATTTAACTGATCCTTTTGATCAAAACATTGGACAAATGATATATCGAGGTAAACCTTATCGTTACGATATTTATTTAAAGGAAAAAGATTCATTTTCCATTGTCAAAAAAAGTAGTAATAATGAAGAAATTATTTTTGATTTATCCCCATTACCAATAATATTAAAAGGAGATGTTTTAGGAACTAATTTTCACATTTGGGATTCCCAAGAAAAAAAAGAGTATGCGAAAGTTACTTATTATTCTAAAGGAAACAAAGGATTAACCTATGAAATAGAATGGCATACTACTAAATATCGTTATGAAATAATTACCGCTATTATGGCTACCAAACTTATTCAATTTCATACAATGGATTAAAAAATATGTTACTATTCAGTTATAAAATTAACAAAATAGAGTACAAATAATAAAAAATGTGATATTATATATATGAAGCGAGATGATCTACTTTAGCCAATTAGATCTACACATGTCTCGCTTTTTTTTGTGTGATTGTGTTGATTATAGTAGCTAAAGTAGGAAGTGTAGTAAATGGCAAGAAATAACGATATCTATAAAATGTATGAAGAAAAATTTTATGAAGTTGAAAAACTTAATAAGATTATGGATAAATCATATTTTGCGAAAAAATGTTTGACAAATGATAAAAAAAATGCTATTATATAGCTCGAGTAAAAAAGGGGGGAATTTTATGAATAATATATTAGATATGGATTTATATGAGATTTTAGAGGTGGATCCTTTAGCGACTCAACCAGAAATTAAAAAAGCTTATCATCAAATTGTCAAAAAATACCATCCCGATAACGCTGGTTATAACCAAGAAAAATGGTTAAATATTCAAAGAGCTTACGAGATTTTATCTGATGAACAAAGCCGTGTTGACTATAATGATAAATATTGTGCGAAACATGGAAGTTTTAAAAAAGAAATGCAAAGGTATCAATATGTTGACCCAACTGCTCTTGTTCATTTATATGAAGAACATCAAGAAAGAAAAAATTTCTTAAATGAAGAGTATGCTAGACAATATTATAAAATTTTGGTTGGACTTTATAGCGATGTTGAAATCCAAATTATTGATAAAGACTTAGAAAAATTATCGAAAAAAGATGTTAAATCAGTATTGGATAGTAGACGTTTAGCAAAACAAAAGAAATATTTACAACAAAGAAAAAGAAGTATAAAAAATAACTACTTAGAAGAAATAAAAGAATTAAGAAGAAAACTAAAAGACGATTTATTATTAGAAGAATTTGAAATAATTGAAAACATCGAAAATCTATTTGGTTTTACTTATTCTAACCAATCAGAAAACGTAAAACAAAAAAACTAGATTTTTCTAGTTTTTCTGTTTTTCTAAAACACTTGTTAGGAGTAAAGAGTATGGAAAATGAAAGTTTAGAACAATTAGATCCTTTTATATATCTTATATTAAAAAGAAAAATATTTTTAAGTGAAGAAGAAAAAAAGGAAATATTTTTAAGGGTATTAAATGATTTGAATAATGACGATGAATATAATATATTAGATAGTTTTTTATACAATATCGAATGTTATCAAATAACTAATCCTTTAGAAACTATCAAGTTAAAAATAAGAAAACAAATTATTCAAAAAGAAATGAACAAAATAAAAATAAATCATATAGAAAATATAATAAGGGTTAGAGAAAAAGGAATTTCAAACCAATATCAATTAAAATCTAAAATAATGAAAAAACCCAATATTTTACAACCCAAATAAAAATTGATATAATAAATTAGAGGTGGCTTATGAGTATAAAAATAGAAAGAATTGCTAGTTCAATGGAAAAAGAGATAAGTGAAATATTACGCTTAGAAATAAAAGATGAACAAATAAAATTTGTAACCGTTACGGCTTGTCATGTTACAAACGATTTAAGTTTTGCGAAAGTATATGTAACAGTACTAGACGAAAACAAAATAGATACGACGATAAAAGCCTTGAATAACGCCAAAGGATTTATCAGAAAAGAACTTGCTAATCGCTTAGATATTAGACATATGCCAGAATTAGAATTCATATATGATGACTCAATTGCCTATGGTAAAAAAATAGAAGATAAAATAAAAGAAATTCATGAAAAAGATAATAAATAATTGTTTAAAACTATAAAATATGATATTATAAGTTAAATGATGGATAAGAAAAATTAGTAATTTTATTTTAGGTAATCAGAAAATAAGTGGTTGATGAAAACTTATCAAAAAAATAAAATGAATTACACTTCTTTAGTCATATCGTTTCTCGCGTTAAGAGTAAAGAGCATAGATACTATGAAATAAGGTGGTACCGCGGTTAATCCGTCCTTATACTCAAAGTATCTTTTATATTGGAGGTTAAAATGGAATTAAATAATTATATAATAAATACTAATTTAAAACTGGATGCCAGTTTAAAAGATATTGAAAAAATATGTGATGAAGCAATCAAATATCATTTAGATAAAGTGTGTATAAATCCTTATTACGTTCCACTGGCAATAGAACTTTTAAAAGATAGTAATGTAATAGTTGAAACTGCTATTAGTTATCCATTAGGGCAAAATACAACTAATACAAAGGCTTATGAAGCAATTGAAGCAGTCAATCAAAAAGTCAGTCATATTATGTTAGTTGTTAACCATGCGATGATTAAAAACCAAAATTATGAAGAAGTAAAAGAAGAAATTGAAGAAATAAGAGATTCGATTGATGGAAAAGATTTGACCGTTTTAATAAATCCCGATTTTTTAGAAGAAAAAGAAATAATAAAAGTAGTAGAAATATGTAATGATACATTTATCAATACCATTGCTTTAGAAACAGATAATGATGAATTATTAGAAAAGATAATCCCAGTAATAAAAGAACATAAAATAGATTTATTAGAAATAAGAATAAATAAAGATACTATAAATTTGCATCAATTAGAAAATTTAGTTAAAATTGGGGTAAATTATATAGGAACAAGTAATGTAAAACAGATAATGGAGGAAAAGTAAAATGAATTTATATGAAGATTTAATGTGGCGGGGACTTATTAAAGATATATCAAGTCCTGATTTAAAAGATAAACTAAATGATGGGGGACTAACTTTTTATATTGGAACGGATCCAACTGCGGATAGTTTACATATAGGTCATTATTTGTCTTTTTTGATGACTAGAAGACTAGCTAGTGCTGGACATCATCCAATTCTTTTAGTAGGTATGGCTACTGGTTTAGTTGGTGATCCAAGGGGAACTGTCGAAAGAGAAAAATCCGATCCGGAAGTAATTAAACATAATTATAGTAAATTAAAAGCTCAAGTCGAAAAATTATTCAATATGAAAGTTGTCAATAATTACGATTGGTTTAAAGACATGAATTACATTGAGTTTTTAAGAGATATTGGAAAATATATCAATGTAAATTATATGATAAATAAAGATTTAGTTAAAAGACAAATGGAAACAGGTATTTCTTATGCTGAATTTTCCTATATGTTAATTCAAGGTTACGATTTCAAATACCTACATGAACATGAAGGTGTCGATTTACAAATCGGTGGATCGGATCAATGGGGAAATTTGACCACTGGTATTGAAATAGTAAGAAAGACAACTGGCGATGAAGTATATGCTTTTTCCATCCCTTTAGTAACTGATTCCCAAGGAAATAAGTTTGGAAAAAGTGAAGGAAATGCTATATGGTTAGATAAAAATAAAACATCTAGTTATAAGATGTATCAATATTTAATTAACTTAGAAGATAGTATGATGGAATCATATTTAAAACTATTTACTTTTTTAACTAAAGAAGAAATTGAAAATATTATGAAAGAACATAATGCAAAACCAGAATTGCGAATTGCTCAAAAAAAATTGGCTCAGGAAATAATAACTGATATTCATGGTAAAGAAGAATATGAAAGTGCATTAAAAGTTAGTGAAGCCTTATTTAAAGGAAATATTAAAAATTTAAATAAAGAACAACTTATTCAAGCCTTTAATGATGTTCCATCATTTTCTATAACTGAAGAATTAAATTTAGTTGATTTTCTTAATAATAATAAAATTGTATCTTCCAAAAGAGAAGCTAGAGAACTAATAAATAATAAAGCAATTAGTGTCAATGGTGATATAGTTGATGATTTAGAATATGTAATTACTAAAGAAAAAGCCTTATGTGGTGAATTTATAATAATAAGAAAAGGAAAAAAGAAATACTATTTAGGAAATTATAAATAATTGGTGATAAAATGAAAAAATTGAATATTAAGGATTTTGTATATGTTAATACACTAATAATATTATTTTTGGTTTTTCTTTTAATTTTTCATTTGAACAATCCCGATTGTTATTATGGTTCGACAACAGATTGGTTAACTCAACATGTAACGATACCGGAATATTTAAGAAATTTGTTTTATCAAACTAAACAATTACTACCAAATTTTGCCCCACATTTAGGTGGTGGTGTAAATATATATTATTTATCATATTATGGTTTGTTTAGTCCAATTGTATTGTTATCTTATCTTTTCCCTAGTATATCAATGATAACATATATTCAATTGGCTAGTATTGCGATGACCATTTTAAGTATAATTCTTTTCTATCATTTTATTCGTACTAAATATGACAGTAATATATCTTTTTTAGCCACTTTGGTATTTATTGGGGCTAGTCCAATTACTTTTCATAGCCATCGCCATTTAATGTTTGTCAATTACATGCCATTTTTAATTTTAGCCTTAATTGGAGTAGAAAGGTATTTCGATAAACAAAAAAGTGGTTTACTTATTATAAGTGTTTTTTTACTGATTATGTGTAGTTATTTTTATAGTGTGGGATCTTTATTTTGTATTACTCTTTACGCTATATATTACTACATGAAGAAGAACAAACTTACTTTTAAAAATTTTTTAAGGGCAGGAATTAAATTTTGTTTACCCATTATAACTAGTATTTTAATGGCTATGATAATATTACTTCCCACGTTATATGTTATTTTGACCGGACGTAATGATACTAATGTCACAATTGATTTAACTACTTTGCTTTTACCGGGATTTCATAGTGGTTATGTTTTATACGGCAATTATGGCATGGGACTTACAAGTATATTTTTTATAGCCCTAGCCGATCATTTGATTAGAAAAGATAAAACAAAAAGATATTTAGCGATTATATTTTTACTAATTATTATTTTCCCTATTTTTGTTTATGTATTAAATGGGGGAATGTATATAGATGCCAAAGTATTAATTCCTTTTTTACCACTTGCTTGTTATATGATAGCCGATACATTAAAAGAGTTATTTGACAATAAAAACTGTGGAAAAATAGTTATTGTTGGTTTTATTTTTGGAATATTGACAGTTATTTTTAAACAAGAGTTAGATATGAATTTTTTCTTAATAGATTTTATAATTATTACACTTACAATTTTATTGTTTAAAAGAAAATATTTATTTACTATTTGTTTAATTGGTTTAGTTATTTTTAATTGTTATAATTCTAATAATTCAGATGAATTCGTGACTAAAGCATCTTTAATGTCTAATAAAAAAATCCATGAAACAATTAAAAATAATAAAATTCATGATCGAAATTATCGATTTAGTGATACAACAGATCATTTGTATCGAATAAATAAAGTTTATAATATGGATCAATATAAAACTTCTATATATTCTTCGACAGTACCTCTTAATTATCAAAATTTTTACTTTCATACTTTTTATAATGCCAATCCCAATCGTAATTTATCAATGATGGGGGATAATCTCAATATTTTCTTTCAATACTATATGGCCGGTCGTTATATAGCGGGTAAAAAAGGACTGGTTGGCTATGAAAAAAGTAAAGAAAGGATTTATGAAAATAAAGATGTTTATCCTTTAGGGTATGTTAATCATAATTTGATGAGTAATAAGCAATATTCTCTGTTGTCATATCCGGATAATATAGAGGCTTTAGTTAAATATAGTATTGTCGATAAGGCCGATGAGGTTGATTTTAATTCCCATATGGATAAATTGGATTTACAATCGGAAGTTGTCGAAAAAGATAAGGTTAAATTAAAAACAGAAAAGGATAAAAAAATTATAAACAGTGAAGAAGATGGATCTTTATCGGTAAAACTAGATAATGATAAATATAAGATATTGCTTATAAGATTTAAGGTTTTGCAAGATCAAAGCTGTAGTGAAGGCGATATGCGAATTACCATTAACGGAGTAAAAAATATCTTAACTTGTCATGAGTGGAAATATCATAATAATAATTTTGTTTTTAACTATGTTATTTCTTCTAATGAAGTAATAGATAAATTAGATTTAACTTTTAATAAAGGTATATATGAAATTGCTGATGAAGAAGTTTATGGTTTTGATTATGATAATTTGAAAAATTTAAGTCATGATGTTGATAAATTGGAAATTGATTATGATTTAAGTAAAGGTGATAGAATAGTTGGAGATATTGATGTTAAAGAAGATGGTTATTTTCAAATGTCCATCCCTTATGATGAAGGGTTTAAAATAAAAGTAGATGATAAAAACCAACCAATTGAAAAAGTTGATACAGCCTTTATCGGTTTTAAATTAAATAAAGGTAAACATCATATTGAAATTGATTATGAAGCATCGATGCGAAAAGTATCCCTTGTTTTAAGTGGCATTGGTATGCTTTTACTTCTTTTCCAACTTATTTTAGAAAAAAATAAAAGGGTAAAGAAAAAAGTCTAGAAATTCTAGGCTTTTTTTAAGCACGGTTATAAAATTCAACTATCAATGATTCATTGATATTAGCATTTAATTCGCTACGTTCTGGATAACGTACAAAGGTACCAGCCATTTTGTTTTCATCAAAAGTAACAAATTCAACTCTTTTAGCTTTAGCCTCTAATGATGATCTAACAATGCTTAAGTTTTTATCACTTTCTTTAATGGCAATTACATCACCAGGTTTACATCTATAAGATGGAATATCAACTTTTTTTCCATTTACAGTGATATGTCCGTGGTTAACTAATTGTCTAGCACCTTTTCTAGTTGTCGCAAATCCAATACGATATACTAAATTATCTAAACGACTTTCTAGTAATTTTAAGAAGTTTTCACCGTGTACTCCTTGTAGTTTTTCTGCTTCATCGAAAGTTTTACGAAATTGTTTTTCATTTAAACCATACATGAAACGAACTTTTTGTTTTTCTTGTAATTGAACACCATAATTAGATAGTTTTTTTCTTCTTCCTTGACCATGTTGACCAGGAGCATATGGTTTTTTCGCAAGTTCTTTTTCGCTTTCTAAGATAGAAAAACCTAGTCTTCTAGATTTACGATAAGTAGATCCTGTGTATCTTGACATATTATTCTCCTTTCTTGTCCACATCTGCATATTTTTGTCAAATGAAAGGGTGTTTATTTAAATATCTTCACTTTGCAGCAATAGCTACTCAATAACCCAAATAGGTAATAAACACATTGACATTTTCAAAAATCGCTGCTAGATATAGCAGTTATAATTATATTATGTTTTCCTTTGTAAGTCAATACCAAACGTCTTATTAAATGACAAAAAAACTTCTTCGTGAAATTTCAAAGTAAATTCTACCTTTATTGTTTAGAGTTGCATTTAGTCTGAAAGTAAATACTACCCTAGTTG
>CANQHO010000018.1 GCA_947623815.1 uncultured Bacilli bacterium
TACTTCATTTTTTAAAGATAATAAGATACTTAAAGATAAACCAACATAACCTGTTCCACATACTGCTATTTTCATTTTTTCACACCTACTTTCTTTAAAAGTTTAAATACAAAATCTTTATTTATAAATATAAATAATCCACAAGATAAAATTAAATTTGTAACATTTATAAATATTGGTACTTTAATAAATTGCATTATTAACATGTAAGAAAAAATTAAACTGTAAAATATATTTTTTATTTCTAATTTTAAAGGTACTTTTTTCCTTAAACGATATTTACGTAGTATTACTAAGACAATGTTAGAGACTAAAGTAGAAATAGAAGCAGCATATAGTCCAATTATTTTTATTAAAGATAAATGAACAATAACATTAACAACAGCACCAACTATTGTAGTAATACTATTTTCTTTTGGATTTCTAAAACTTATTTGAATACCACCTAAAAATTGAGATATAGAATATAGAAAAATGGAAAATACTAAAATAGGTGCTTGATATCTAGCTAAAGTATATTTAATATCAAAGATATAATCAAAAAGAATAAAGTTAGCACTTAATATTCCAATACATAAGGAAAATAAAATAGCAATTGATTTATTATAAATAAAATTAAAGTATTTATTTCTTTTTTTATTGTCTACCATTTCAGAAGCCGTTTCTTGCCAAGAAATACTAAACATACCGAATACTGAAGTACATAAAGATGGAATTTTATTAGCTATTGCGTAAATACCATTTGCCGTAGCGCCTAAAAAAATTCTTATTATGCTTCTATCTGATACATTAACTATCCACCAAGAAAGATTATTAAATATAAGAGGAAAAGAGTAAGATATCATTTCTTTTCTTATTTTTTTTGAACTTAAATTCCAAGAAAAATAATGTGTAAATTTTATTTTTATAGCAATTAAAATATCTCCAATAATATATCCAATAGTATAACCATAAATAATACCACTTAACCCTAAATCAAATCCTTTTATAAATAAAGTTGTGAATACGGCTATAAACAAAGTAGTTATTCCCATACAAGCTGAATAAATATTTAACTTTTTAAGTCCTCTTAAGCATCCTTGAAAATAATCATTAAAAAGTTCACCTATGGCTAATAGAGTAAAAGGTATAGCCAATTTCCATTTAAAAAATATTCCAATAAAAATCATAATTATAGAAAATATAATTATATTTCTAAAATAAATCAAAAATCCGTTAGTAATATATTTATTTTTATCTTCAGCTTTAGCGTCTATTGACAAACGAAATATAGAATCTGTTGAAGCTAAAGAGAGTATAGGAATACAAAGCATTACATATGTACAAAGGACATCAAAAATACCATAGTCTTCAACGGATAACCATTTACTGAAAAATGGTATCATTATGAATTGTAATCCTTTAGTCATTAAAATGCCGATAGATAATAGTATCGTATTTTTAGCTAGATTTGTTTTCATTATCTAATTCACTCATTTCTAAATATTTAGTTAATTCATATAGCCGGGCTGTTAACGTATTACCATCAGGATTATTTTTATCGAATTTTTTAGTTTCTCTATTAAATGTTGTTTTTAGTTGAATATCAAAAAGTTTTTGATAAATATCTTTTCTTTTAGAATTATTAAAAGTATAATCTATATAAGGAAATTCAAAAGCGGGAGTATTATACAAATAAAAGTATTTATTAGTTTTAAATAATTTTTGATTTTTATCAAATTTTTCAATTTTACAATCTTTATTTTGTTTTTCAATATTTAAAGCATAATCGACAACTTTTTTAAATTTATCGGAAGAAAAAATCGAATAATTATTATCACAATTGTATATAATAGCAAAGCCATATAAATCAAAGATATGATATCCTTTTTCAAAATTTTTTTTACTAAATTTAGGATCAAAAATTGATAAGAAAAATAACATTTTCTTTATATAAGATTTTAAACTTCTATTTTTTACTTCCATTCCTGTTACATAATGTTTTAAGAGACCATCATTATATATATTAAAAAGGTCATCAACATTTTTCATAAAATCATCTATTTGTTTAAAAATTTGATTATTTTTTTTAGCTTTATTTATTAGGAATCCAGAAGCTGCTAACCATAGTTGATGATTGAATACTTTATCAAATCCAATATCAGTTCCATCTAGTTCAATTCTTGTCCATAAATGTTTGTCAAAATCATATTTTTGCGATAAGAATATTTCAACTGCTTTATCGTAATATTTAATTTCATTTGTAACTAAAAATCCATTTATCAAACCTTCTATGGCCCATGCTTGTCCAATACTACCATTTAGAAAATCCATTTTATCATTTTCCATGCATTTAATAGCACCACTTTTAGATTTTTGACTAATTAAATAATTAGATAGTTTTTTTATAGCATCATAATATTTTTTATCTTTAGTTAATTTATATAAATATTTATATATACCTATAAAGTGGGCGGTATTTCTAACTGGTGTATCCATACAATTGTAAGGTCCATTAACTCCTGGTAATATATAGTTATATTTATTTATTTCATCTAATGTTGTATTTCCAATTTCGATAATTAAGTCATTAACTTTCATTTAATTTCACCTTCTTTTTGTTGTTTAAAGTATTTTTGTTTTCTATATTTTTAATATCTATTCCTTCAATATAATCATAGAAAGTAGTAGCAAAGACCAGTAAAAAAGGGTTATATATCACTCCAATTGTTGTTGCTTCCATAACTAAGTAGAGATTTAAAATGAAGATGATAAAAATTAAAATATAGTTTTTATTTTCATACAATCTTTTTAAAGCAATAAAATAAAATAGGAAAAAAATTATTGTTGTCAAAAAACCAAATTTTAATATTAAGTGAACATATCCATTATCTAATGGAATGTAATTGGGATTTTGCTTGCTATCAATGAATCTATTAGTTTCAGAAATTTCTTGACCAAATAAGGAAAAAACAGAATATTTTTTTATATACATATTAGCGAGCATAATTCTACTACTTGTTAGCTCATTTACTTTATAAAGTAAATTATTTTTTTTTGAATAATTAAAAGTTAAAAATAAGGAAAGAAATAATAATATTAAGAATGATAAAGTTATACCATTTTTTATAATTTTATTTTCAAATAATTTTTGTATAACATTTGATGGAATAGTAAGATAAATAATCATTAAAATTTCTATAATCATAGCAGCCCTACTGTCAGTAAGAAAATAATTTAGTCCAAAAATTATTATGACAAATATAAATGATTTTATTTTTTTATCAGTTCTATTTAAATAAATAAATTCTAAACCTAACATCATAGTATAAACAGCAAAAGTATTAGGATGGTGAAATCCTAAAGCATATCTAATTGTACTTTCTCCAATTCTAGTAACATCATTATTGTGAGTGAATCCTAATAGGTTTAAAAGAACTACTATAATTAAAAATATAAATCTAAATTTAAAATCTTTTTTTATAAATCTTTCAAAATTGATGTTTTGGAAAGCAATAATTAAAGACATCAGCTTTAACATTTTTTTATCATTTGTCACGATTGAAACAATCGTAAAAAATAGTGTGCAAAGTAATAAAAATATAATATTTTTGTTGGTATATTTATTCTTATTTATAATTATATAAACTACTAAAAATAAAAAACCTAAATATGTTAAATAGTTGATATAATATTCTATAAAAATTACATTAGAAAACATTTGCCCAGCGAGCATTAAAACATATCCTATAAAGAAAAACGTTTCAGTTTTAATTTTTGTTTTTATCATTTTACTCATCCTTTTTATAGTACTTATGTTTTTTATTTTTATAACTTAGTTTATAAATTATATAAAATAGTAAATAAAGATGATACTTTAAAAGAAAAAAACCAGTTTTACTTTTATTATCTAAAAATTTTTTGGAAACTAACTTAAAATTAGGATTAAAAGATTTAATATCATTTTTTATTTGTCTTAATTTAGAAAATAACGAAATTTTACATTCATCAGGTATGTATTTTAATTTAATCATTTCAATTATTAACAGTAACATCTTTGTATAATACAAATATTGATATTCATTCCATAAATTATTTTTGTCTAAATATTCTTTAAAGTATTTGAGAATATCTTTAGCTGTTTTATCAAAGTCTTTAGAATATTTATTACGGGCTGAAGTTTGTAAAAAACGATAATCATAAAGTGGAGTGTGTAAATAAGCAATTTTATTACATAATTCAAACACGTCTAAAGTAAATATTGTATCTTGCATTCTTTTAAGTCCAACTTTAAATTGTAAATTATTATTTATTAAAAATTCTTTTGAATACAATTTTCCCCAAGGTATTCCTAAAAATTGAACTGTTTTTTCTAGCAATTCTTTTTTATTTTTTTTAGTATCAATTATTTTGGTCTTATCAAAATGATTCATTTCTTTTTTTCCTTGATTGGTAATTAAATAATAATCACATATAGAAACATCTACATTATTTTTAACTGTAAAATTATATAATGTTTTTATAAAGTTTATTTCTAAATAATCATCCCCATCAACAAATGAAATATATTTACCGGTGGCTTTTTTTATTCCATTATTTCTTGCCACTGATACACCACTATTTTTTTGGTTAATGTAAGTTATTCTCTTATCTATTTTTTCCCATTTTTGGCAAATATCATTGGAATTATCCGTACTTCCGTCATTTACTAATATTATTTCTAAATTTGAGTATGTTTGTTTAGTAATGCTTTCAATACAATTATCCAAATAATAACTTACATTATAAATAGGAACTATAATGCTTATTTTGTCTTTCACGAATATCACTTCCTTAAATGAGTTACATATAATTTTTTTAAAATTTTATAATATGGTAAGTTAATTTTAAAAACAGACTTTAGAAAGAAAACTTTACATGAAGACTCGCTAAAATCTAAGTAAAATTTTTTTAAATGAAATAAATAATATAATAATGATTTATTGTTTATTAGCTTTTGATTGCTAATATTTGTAAAGTTTAGATTTTTAAATTTATTTACATTTTTTAAAGTTGGTTTAACAGCAAAATTTTTATAGTTTTCAAAATAAATATCTTTATTAAAATTATCTAATTCTTTGATGTTGCTTTTGTTAATATCTTTTATTAGTTTTTTTGCACCATTTTGTATTTTGATTATATTTTCTATATTCTTTTCATCATTATCTTTTTCCGCGTATAAAGGAACAATTTTATCTTCTTTTTTTTGATAACCGATAGTAGAAGGTTCGGTTGATAAAAACAATGTTTCAAATATACTTATTGTTAAATTTATAATAGATTGATAGTAGAAATCTTCGTCGTAGTTAAATAAAAAACCAGTTCTATTTAACTTTTGGTATTCAGGATAAGATTTAGACTTATGAATCCCATAGTAATATCCAAATAAATTTGTTTTTTTGTCAGTATATTTTTGTAAATTATATTGTATTGTTCCATTCCATCCAATATCTACTATGGCAATATTTCCATTAAAATCATTTTGTTTTAAATATTGTTTTAAATATTGATTTTGTTTTTTACATATAGTGGTTAAAGGCTCTTTGATTATATAAAATAGTTCTTTTTTTTGTTGTTCAGTTAATTCATTTAAATATTTATTTTCATATGGAGTTTTAACATTATTCATTCTAAATACTTGAAACATATTTTTAACTGTAGTTGTACTATTAAATAGTGATTTAGCTTTAGTATAAATATCTTCATAATCATTAAGTTCTTCAATACTTGACATAATCATTGATTTTCTAGAGGCATTTATATAATAAAGTGGTAAATCATTTTTAAATCTATCAGTATATACATCCATTATTATTTTGGCATCTCTAGCTAAAAAGTATATTTTGTCTATTTGATTATTTTTAATATTTTCATGAATAAAAGACGTAAAACTATATAATATTGGTCCTAATATTTCATAGCCAAATTTTGAATAATAATCTAATGAATTATCTATGTTATTATTTATAAAAGATGATAAAATGCCATATTCTAAAGTTTTATTTTTTTTAGAAGTAAATATGCAATTATTTACATTTCTTGGAATTAAACCAGCTTTTATATTTAATTTTTTAGGACTTAAAAAATCACCTTTTAAAGAATCTCCAATATGAACTAATTTGGATTTATTTATGTTTTGTTCTTTTATTAAACATTTGAAAAGATTGCCAGTGTGTTTTGTTAATCTTTTCTCATTTGATAGATATATTTTTTGATAATTTTGGTAGCCATTTTTTTTTAAAATTTCTTCAACAGTTTTTCGGGGCAAATACATATCAGATGTTAGAAAAATTTTTTTATTAGCTTTTACACACTTATTATATATTTTTAATATTTCTTTATTTGTAACGCAAAAATCTTTTTCAACTTGTAGTTCTAGTTTGTATAATTCTTCTTTTATTTTTTGTGAATAATCTAATTCATCATAAATTTCTTTTAATGTTACTTCTTCGTACTTTGATTTTTTTCGTGCTTTATTTTCAGCATTTATTCTTTTATTTTTAAAATTTACTAAGTTATTACCATATCTTTTTTCAATTATTTCAAAAATATCAGTTGGAGTTTGAACATTTCTTTTTATTAAAGTATCGAATATGTCAAATGATATGTATTCATATTTATCTATTATTTTATCTATTTGATTATATTTTTTTATTTGCCTTGCATAAATAAGATAAAATATTTTTTTTGTTATTTTTTTAATTGTTTGTTTCATGTTATTGTTCCTTTGCTATTTGAATTAAGATTTTATTGTAAATACTTTTATAATGATTTATTGAATAATTATTTTCAACAAATTTTCGACAAAAAACGGCCATATTTTTTAATTTATGCTGATTTTTTATTACCTCATCTATAATTTGATTCCAATTGTTATTCTTTACTAACCAACCATTTTTGCCTTCAATTATAATATCGCTATTTACTCCAACATTACTGCCAATTCCGGGAATCCCGACTGCCATATATTGTAATAATTTTAATCCACATTTTCCTTTTGACCATTCTGAATCTTTTAAAGGCATAATTCCAATATCACTTTTTCGTAATAGTTCATATTCTGTTTTTATATTCCAATCATAAAAACTTATTTTTATGTTTTTAAAAATTGAAGTATCAAATTTTTGCGCTCCAATTAAAATAAAGCATAATTCTGTTTTCCTTTTTTTATCAATTTGGGTTAATACATCATAAATATATTTAGTATTTCCTGGATTGCCTATCCAACTAATAGTAAGTTTGTTTTTGGTGTTAAAATATTTTTTAACTTTTATTTTTTCTGTGTCAATAACTGTTGGAATAATTACAGTACTAGAGTTAATTCTTTTAGCATGATTTTCTATAAACTTATTGCCACATATTACTAAATTGGCATTTTTAATAGTTTTATCAAATCGTTTGCCATATTTAAATTTGTACAAAAATCTATTCTTTTTTGAAGAAATTTCTTTAGTCTCTTTACAATATACGGCATCATCTAAATCTAAAATTATTTTACATTTTTTAAATTTAAATATTTTTTCAAATATCATTGGACCAAAAGGAATAATATCCCTATGGACAAATAATAAACTTCCTTTTTTTATTTTAAATACTAGTTTTATCCTTTTTAATATTAAAAAGGGAACTTTAATTAGTAGTTTAAATATGTTACCTTTTTTAAATTCGTTATATATTTTCTCTGTTAAAAATGGATAAACTTCATATTCAATATTTTCAAGATAATTTAAATATTGATATACTCTATATCTTGAACTTGCTCCCATTTCATCAGTAGGAGTTATAAAATATACTTTTGTTTTATTCATTGTTTTACCTCTTTTTTATCTCAAATAAAATTATTTAGCACCATGTCCTTTGATAACAACGACAATTGTTTTAAAAATAATTTTAGTATCTAGTATTAAACTTATATGGTCTACATAATATAGTTCTAATTTCATTCGGTCAGAATAACTTTTACAGCTTCGACCATTACATGCCCACCATCCAGTTAATCCGGGAGTTACACTTAAAAATTTATCTTTGTTTTTTCCATATTTATCTATTTCTCCATCGACGATTGGTCTTGGTCCAACTACTGACATATCACCTTTTAATATATTGATAAGTTGGGGTAGTTCATCGATAGATGTTTTTCTTAGTATTTTTCCAACCCTTGTAATTCTAGGGTCATTATCTAATTTAAAGTTGGCTTCCCATTCTTTTTTTATTTTGGGATTTTTTAATAGTTCTTTTAATTTTTTATCTGCCTCTTTATGCATACTCCTAAATTTATATAGATAAATAGTTTTGCCATTTTTCCCAATTCTTTTATGCCTATAAAAAACAGGCCCTTTAGAATCTATTTTTATAAGTAAGGCGACTACTAAAAAGATAGGGGAGCATATTATTAAAACTATTAAAGAAAATAATATATCTAAAAAACGTTTTACTATTAAATAAATGGATGATTTTTTAGAAATCACTAATTCATCTTCCATATATTCAGTTTTAATATTACTCATAAATAAACACCTCAAATATTAGATAAAATCTTGGACTTTAACCTAGAATATAGTATTCAAAGTGCTTTTTATTTTTATAAAAAATTTGTTTTGGAAAAGTTGTTATAAACGTTATATAAAAAATAAATATATAAAACTGACTATAAAGTCATTGAACAAATAGACGACATAAGATATAATAAATGTAAAGAAAAAAGATTTCTAATCAAGAAATCAAAGCTACTATTTAAATTTAAACGAGGGAGGTGAAATAATGAACAGCGAAGACTACAATGAAGAATATAACAATTATCACGAAAAATACGATTTGAAAGAATGCTTTGTAAAGAGAGACATTCATGAAGCAGAAAGAAAAGGATTTTTTGATGGCAAAAGGGTTGGCTATATTGAAGGCAAAATGGATGGATTTGATAGTGGAAAAATCTTATGGTTTAATATGGGAATGGCTATTGGAACAAATAATGCTACTAACGATATTATAAAAGAAATGCTAAAAAATAATTATGATGTTAAAACAATTTCTAACATTGTTAAAAAATCCATTTGGGATGTTAAAAATATAAAAAAAGAATTAGCATGATTAGAAAAAAACTTCGTAAATGAAGTTTTTTAATTAGTCATAAATTTAACTAAATTTTCAATCGAAGCTTTTTTTAGTTCATTTGATGGATGAACATATAATTCCAAAGTTATATTTATACTAGAATGACCTAGTATTTCACTTAAAGTTTTAATATCCATTTTAGATTCGATAGATCTAGTAGCAAATGTATGTCTTAAAGTATGAAAATTAGTATGTTTTATACCTGCTTTATTTAATGTTCTTTCAAAAAAAATTCTGAATTGTCTAGGATCATATAATCTTAAACTATTAGATAACAGATAATAGTTTTTATCACTTTTAAATTTTTTCAAAAAAGTAATAACAAAATCTGGTATTGGGATTATTCTTTTAGATGTATCGCTTTTAGGCGTACTTTCAATTAAAATTGTTTTGTTCTTATTATTTTTATTGTCATTTTTTATTCTTTGGATAGTTCTTTTTACTTCTAAAGTTTTATTTTCTAAATTTATATCTTCCCATTTTAATCCGCATATTTCTCCAATTCTTAGGCCAGTATATAAACAGAGTAATAAACATATTTTTCTAATGTTGACATTTTCTTTTAAGTGATTTTCTAATTTTATTTGTTCTTCTTTAGATAACACATTTACTCTTTTAATTGCTTGTTTTATTTTGACATCATCAATTGTTATTTCACAATAGTTATTCTTTTTGGCAAACTTTAATGTAGATTTAATAATGTAAAGTAAAGTTTTTTGGACCGATATTGATACATTATTGCTTTGTAATGATTTAAACAAATTATTTATATCATCACCTGTTAATTTTTTCAAAGGTATTTTTCCAATATTATTATCTAAATAAACTTTAATTGTTGTTTCATATTTTTGCCTAGATTGAATTTTAACATCTTCTTTGGTTTGTAACCATAAATATAAAATATCTTTAAAATATAAACCCTTTTTTCTTTTTAATATCATATTATTTTCCTCCTTCTAACCCCTTTAAATATCTTCTTGATAAAGTAATTTGACACAAATTTCAACAAAATTCCACAATATTTGGCATATTTCTTCTTTTTTTTGCATTTTTACAATGTTTTATGTTATAATTAACGTGCGAAAGATTTGCCTTGAAATCTAAATTCAAAGCATTTTTATATGTAAATTTCAAAAAAATATTAAACTTAGAATACTATATTCTGGGATATTAAAATTTTATCTAATATTAGAGGTGTTTTTTTATGAATAATATAGAAATTGAATATATGGAAGATGAATTAGCAGTTTCCAAAAAATCATCCATTTATTTAATAGTGAAACGTTTTTTAGATATATTATTTTCTTTAATCGTTTTAATAATATGCTCCCCTATCTTTTTGGTAGTTGCCATACTTATAAAAATAGATTCTAAAGGACCTGTTTTTTATAAGCATAAAAGAATAGGTAAAAATGGTAAAACTATTTATCTATATAAATTTAGGAGTATGCATAAAGATGCAGATAAAAAACTAAAAGAACTATTAAAAGATCCAAAAATAAAAAAAGAATGGGAAGCAAACTTTAAATTAGATAACGATCCAAGAATTACAAGAGTTGGAAAAATACTAAGAAAAACATCTATCGATGAACTACCCCAACTTCTCAATATATTAAAGGGTGATATGTCAGTAGTTGGACCAAGACCAATTGTCGATGGTGAAATAGATAAATATGGTAAAAACAAAAATAAATTTTTAAGTGTTACTCCCGGATTAACTGGATGGTGGGCTTGTAATGGTCGAAGTTGTAAAAGCTATTCCGACAGAATGAAATTAGAACTATATTATGTAGACCATATAAGTTTAATACTAGATACTAAAATTATTCTAAAAACAATTGTCGTTGTTATCAAAGGACATGGTGCAAAGTAATTATGGATAAGAAAGATAAAAGCACATTAAAACTAATAAACAATTTTATTTTAGAAAATTTAGATAATTCTAAAAATTATGTCTATAACATGGGATATAAAAATTTTGGTTTGTTACTTTTAGGATTCTGTACTTTTATACACAGAAATAAGGAAAAAAATCAACAAATATTCTTTTTATCGAGAGATGGTTATATTGTAAAAAAAGCTTATGAAATATTATATCCCAAAGAAAATACTAAGTATCTATATGTTTCAAGAAGAAGTTTATCTCTACCACCAATGAAATTTGCAAAAGATATTAGTGAAATGCTTGATTTTCTGATTTTGCCACCAATGTTTACTATCAATATTTTCTTAAGTGCTTTTAATATTAAAAATGCTGATAAAGAATTAAAAAAAGCAAACATTAACAAAGAAGAAACTTTTAAAAGAAGTACTTTTAAAGAAAATGAAAAAATCTTAAAGCTAACTAAAATACTATATAAAAGGATAAGAGAAAACATTGATATTCAATATGATAATTTTATTAATTATTTAAAACAAGAAGGATTTAATAATAATTCTTTAATAGTTGATATTGGTTGGCATAATTCTATTCAAAAATCAATAATAGATATCACTAAAATTAAAAATATCGATGGATATTATATTGCTATATATAATGATGCTTATAAATTTAAAAATAGCAAAGCCTTTGGATATTTATATAGTTATGGAAACAATTTAGACTTAGAATATCGCACATTTTCTTTTGTTTCCTTATTTGAAACAATGTTTTTATCCCACGAAGGAACCACTATAGGTTATAAAAAAGAAAATAACAAAATTGTTCCTACTCTTTCTCCTTATGAATATGATAATGAAAAACAAAGTTTAAATTTAGTTGATGATTTTCAAAATGGGGCTTTAAAATTTATTAAAGATTATAAAGACAATAATTTAAACTACGATTTAAATTCTAATGTGTGTGGATATAATCTACTAATGTTTGGAAGTAGGCCATCTAAAAAAGATTTAGAAATTTTTGGTAATTTATTATTTGAAAATTATAAAGTTCATAATATTATCAATTTTAATCATAAAAGTTTTTATTATTTTATTCATCCTAAAATAATGATAGAAGATTTTTATTGCTCAGGTTGGCGAATTGCTTTTCTAAAAAAATTATTTAAAATCCCCTTCCCTTATTATTATATTTTAAAATTGTTATGTGTTTTATATAAAAAGGAGCGATAGTATGAAAAAAATATTAAAAAAATTACTTGAAAAATATTTCTATTCTTTTCATGCTAAAAACTATCAAGAATTAGAACAATTATTAGAAAATTATGATTATATTTCATTTGATATCTTTGATACTTTAATTAAAAGAAATATAAAAAATCCTACTGATATCTTTGATATTATTGAAAGAAAAACCAAAATAAAAGATTTCAAATCAAAAAGAATAACTGCCGAAATGAAAGCAAATCAAAAATCAGATTTAGAAGAAATAACAATAGAAGATATATATAAGGAAATGGATGTAGATAAAGAAATAATGAACCTTGAAATAGAATTAGAAAAAAATTTTTGCACTAAAAATATTCCGATATATGATCTTTATAAAAATCTTTTAAAAAAACATAAAACAATATTTTTTACTTCCGATATGTATTTACCCAAAAAGACTGTTGAAGACATTTTAAAAAGTAACGGTTATACAGAATATCAAAAATTGTATTTATCTTCTGAAGAAAAGGTAAAAAAAAGAAGTGGTAACTTATTTAAAAAAATATTAAAAGAAAATAATATACCAAATAATAAACTTATCCATGTTGGCGATTCTTTTATTGGAGATTATTTAATTCCCCAAAAAAATAAAATTAATTCCCTTCTAATTAAAAGAGACGTCAATAATTTATACTTTAAATCAAATAATGATTCATTAGATTACAATATATTATCTTCATTTATGAATAATAACATACATACCAAAGATCCTTATGAACATTTTGGATATGAAATTTTAGGTCCTATTCTTTATAGTTTTACATCTTTCATTCATAAAAAAGTAGAAGAAGATAGAATTCAAAAACTTTATTTTCTAGCTAGAGATGCAAAAATTATAATGGATGTTTATAAAGAAAGATATAAAGAAGATATACCTATCTATTATTTAAATGTTTCTAGAAAATCAGTATTAAATGCTTCACTTGAAAACCTAAATAATTTTGAAGACATCTTAAATAAATATAAGTCAATATTAAAAGAAACATCAAAAGTAAAAGATTTGTTAAATGTATTAAATTTAAAAAACAAATATGAATTTGATTTAAATAAATTAATTATGAATTTAACTGATGAAGAAAAAAAAGAAATATTCAATAAAATCAAAGATGAATTAGTAAAAGAAAATAAAATACAGAATGAATATCTACAAGAATATTTAAAACAAAATGATATGAATGGAAATGTAGGGATTGTAGATATTGGGTGGAATGCAACTACACAATATTACTTAAAAAATTTAACTCAAGCTAATATGCATGGATATTACTATGGAATTAACAAGGATAATAAATACAAAGAATACAACATCAAAAGAGAAGGTTACTTATTTAATAATAACCTCTTTGATGAAAATCAAGTAATAATATATTTAAATGGTGGTTTATTCGAAATTATGTTTTTAGCTCCTGAAGGAACTACTATAGGTTATAAAAAAGAAAATAACAAAATTATTCCAGTGTTAGGCAAAGAAGATTATAAAGAAAGTAATATAAAAATCGTTAAAAAAATTCAAAATATGGCTTTTAAATTTGTCGAAGATATACAAAAAAACTTTATATTAGAAAATTTAACAAAAGAAACATACTTTGAAAATTTTAAATATTTAACAGCTAATCCAACTATTAGAGATATTAAACTATTTAAAAACATTGAATTTCAAAATTTTGATAAAAGAAATTTGATAGATAATAAAAATTTATTATATTATCTAATTCATCCAAAAATATTTTATAAAGATTTTATGAATAGCTATGTTAAAACAATGTTTATGAAAAATATTTTTAAAATTAAACTCCCCTACTATAAACTACTAAAAAAATTATATATAAAAAACAAATCGTTATAAGGAGTGATATCATATGAAAAAGAAAATACTAATTTTTGGAATGAGACATTTAGTAGGTGGTGTTGAAAATTACATAATTACAATTTTACAAAATATTGATAGAAAAAAATTTGATATAGATTTGTTAGTTAAAGAAGATATAACTGGAATCAATGGGGAAAAAATAAAAGGCTACTACAACAATATTTATAAAATGCCAAATATTTTTAAACATCCTATTAAAACATTTTCTATAATTAAAAAACTTAGTTTAGAGAATCACTACGATGTTGCCCATTTTAATATTTGTCTTTCAGCTCCTAGTGTTTTTGCTGCTATATTGAAACATTATTCTAAAAACACAAAAATTTTTATTCATAGCCATAATGGTAGTACAGTAAGAAAATTAAGGCATTATACCTTTAGACCATTATTAAATAAAATTGCAGATAAAAAAATTGCTTGTTCAGAAACTGCTGCAATATGGATGTTTGGCAAAAAAGCAGTTAAAAATAATGAAGTAATTTTATGCAATAATTTCATTGATACCGATAAATTTTTATTCAATGAGAAAACCAGAAGCAGCATTAGAAATGAACTTAATATAGCAGATAAATTTGTTATAGGACACGTAGGTCGGTTTGCCAATCAAAAAAATCATAAAGGTTTGATAGAAATATTTGCAAAAATAGCTAAACAAAATAATAATGTTGTATTAGTTCTTTTAGGTACAGGTGAATTAGAAGAAGAAATAAAAAAATATGTTAATAACTTAGAACTTAATGATAAAGTATTATTTTTAGGATTAAAGCCTAATACTAACGAATATTATCAAGCTATGGATTTGTTTCTTTTACCATCATTTTTTGAAGGGTTACCAATAGTAGGAATAGAAGCTCAAGCTAGTGGACTTAAATGTTTATTTGCTGATACTATTGATAGAAAAAGTGATATTAGCGGGAATGTAAAATTTCTTTCATTAGACAATAAAAAATTATGGGAAACTGAAATCCATAATATAATTAAAAGTAATTATAAAAGACAAAACATGAAAAAGGTAATTGTTGATGCAGGTTATGACATGAGATCAGAAATAAAAAAAATCGAAGCTTTATATCAGAAGGGGGATTAAAAAATGGTTTATATTATTTGTTTTATTTTAACTCCACTTTTTACATATTTAGCTGACAAACAGTTTGAAAAAGGAAATAAAATAAACGGTTTATTATTTATGTTTTTAGCCCTTCTAATTCCATCCTTAGTTGCTGGTTTTAGAGCTACAAATGTTGGAAGAGATTCTGGCGCTTATGTAACCCCAGCAATTAATAATGCTCTTTCTATGGATTTTAAGACTTATATGCAATCACCAATAAATTTTGATGGTTACTTAGAGGCTGGATATAGAATATTAATATATGGTTTAGCTCATATATCTTCTTCAACAAATTTTTCTATGTTTATATTACAATTTTTAACAATACTTTTTGTAAGTTTATTTGCTTATAAAAATCGCAATAAAATGAATATGACTTTTGTAATGATAATATATATGCTTTTATGGTATTGTATGTCATTTACTTTTATGAGACAGAGTTTAGCTATTGCAATTATTTTGTACTCAACCACATTTTTTGAAAAAAAACAATTTTTTAAAACATTATTATTATATTTACTTGCAATTAGTATTCATATAGTTAGCGTTGTATCAATTATAATATATGGTTTGATGTTTATATCCCAAAGCAATTTAAGCATTAAAAAGAAAAAAATTATTTATTTTTTGTATTTTGTATTGCTGGTAATAAGTACATTATGTTTTGAACAAATTGTATATTTCTTTACTAACATAATTTCTATTTTGCCAGACAAATATTATGCTTATACACAGTTTTATAGTCCAAAACAAACATATAGTCAATTATCAGATTTAACACTAAGGATATTCTTTATTATAGCTGCCTTATTTTATATGAAATTTGCTAATAAAGAAAAATCTAAAATTGACTCATCTATTATTTTATTATTATTACTTACTGATTTAGCATTATTTTTAATCAGTTATAAAATTGTTAATGTTTCAAGAATAGGTTTTTATTACTTATATTTAGGATTATTTTATTTAATTCCAAATGTCAGTAATGCATTTACTGATTGTAAAAAAACACGATTTTTAATTTCTATTCTTTGCATTATTGTTATGCTTGGCTGGTGGACTTGGAAATTTCCTATTAGAAACTGGTGTGAAACATTCCCATATCATTCAGATATAATTAAGTTTTTGCAATAAGGATGGTGTTTATGAAAAATTTAAATCTAAATAATAAAAAAATATTAATAACTGGTTCATCTGGTTTTGTAGGATATTTTTTAACAAAAAAATTATTAAATAATTATTCTGATATCGCTGTAATTGGTTTAGATAATATGAATGATTATTATGATGTTAGATTGAAAGAAGAAAGGCTTAACTATTTATTAAAATATCAAAATTATAAATTTATTAAGGGAAATCTTGCTGATAAAGATTTAATAAATAAATTATTTGAAGAAGAAAAATTTGATATTGTAGTTAATCTAGCCGCTCAAGCAGGAGTAAGATATTCAATAACAAATCCTGATACTTATATAGAATCTAATATAATTGGTTTTTACAATATTTTAGAAGCTTGTAGACATAATCCAGTAGAACATTTAGTATATGCTTCCTCTTCATCAGTTTATGGAACTAATAAAAAGGTGCCATATTCTACTGATGATAAAGTCGATGATCCAGTTAGCTTATATGCGGCAACTAAAAAATCAGATGAATTACTTGCTCATGCTTATTCAAAATTATATAACATACCAAGTACAGGACTAAGATTTTTTACAGTATATGGTCCTTTGGGTAGACCTGACATGGCATACTTTAGTTTCACTAATAAATTGCGTAATAATGAAACAATTCAAATATTCAATAATGGTAAATGTGAAAGAGACTTTACTTATATCGATGATATTGTCGAAGGAATTACTAGAGTAATTCGAAAAGCTCCTGATAGTGAAGTTCCTTATGCTATTTATAATATTGGAAATGGAAATCCAGTTAATTTATTAGAATTTGTAAGTATTTTACAAGAAGAATTAATAAATGCAGATGTACTTTCTCAAGATTATGATTTTGAAAGTCATAAGAAATTAGTAGGAATGCAAAAAGGAGATGTTCCAATTACTTATGCTGATACTACTAAACTAGAAAAAGATTTTGGTTTTAAACCTAACACTGATTTAAGAACAGGGTTAAGAGCTTTTGCTAAATGGTATAAAGAATTCTATAGTGAGGATAAATCAAATGAATAAATTAGTTAGTATTATTGTTCCAATATATAAGGTTGAAGAATATTTAAAAAAATGTTTGGACTCAATTATAGGTCAGACATATAAGAATATTGAAATAATATTAGTGGATGATGGTAGCCCAGACAAATGTGGCAATATATGTGAAGAATACGTAAAAAAAGATACGCGTATCAAAACATTTCATAAAAAAAATGGTGGATTATCTGATGCTAGAAACTATGGATTAAAAAAAGCTACTGGTAAATATATACTATTTATCGATTCAGATGATTGGATTGAACCAAAAATGATTGAAATTTTAGTAAATACATTAGAAAAAAATAATGCTGATATTTCAATGTGTGGTTTCAAATTAATTCAAAATGGTACTGCCAATAATTGTAATTGGTTTAAACAAGACACATTATTATCAAAAAAAGATGCTTTGAAAATGTTATTAGAAAACAAAATTATTACAAATCATGCTTGGAATAAATTATATAAAAAAACATTAATTGAAAAATTTCCGTTTCCAAAAGGAAAATTATATGAAGATGTTAGAATTATGCATAATGTATTTATGAATTGTAACAAGGTAGCAATTACCAAAGAATATTTATATAATTATTTAATGCGTAATGATTCTATTGCTAAAATTAATAAAATATCAAATAGATTTGAATATATTGATGCTTTTATTAAAAGATATGAGGATATGAAAAACATATCAAAAGAATATAAAGATATTTGTTATTATCAAATATGTAATGTTATTGGAATTGTTTTTACAATTCAAACGTTTACTAAAGAAGACAGAAAAAAATACAAAGAAAAATTAAATAACTATTTTGAATATTTAAAAAATGGGAAAAAAGAAATTAGAAAATATGCAACTAAAAAAGAAAAATTAAGAATTATATTTGTTAGATTTTTTAAATATAATGCTGCTAAAATATTTTCAATTATAAAGAGGTGACTTAATGAGCTTAAAAATAAAATTATATAGAAAAATGCCCTTTTTACAATCATTAAGTGGTTTAAAACATTTAAAAAAAACAATTTCAGAAATTAAAGAAGTGAAACAAGCATTTAAAACTTTCAAAAAGGATATATACATTTCAATTAGTGATGAAAATTTAGCTGTTTTTAAAAAAGCATTTCTAAAGTTCTTATGGAATCCAGTTCATGAAAAAGATATTCCCATATTATTTACAAAATGCCAAATTGTACCAAATAAAATTAGTAATATTAAATTAGATAAATATGATCCAATGTTAATTTGTGTAGAAAAAAATGATTTAAAAAAATTAAAAGTTTTATTTAAACATTATAGAGAAATTGGTGTTAAAAAATTCATTATCATTGATAATGAGTCGACTGATGGTACTATTGAATATTTAAAGAAACAAAAAGATGTGGATTTATATATTTGTCATACTAAATATTCCACTTTAAATAAAGAAGCATGGACAAATAGAATACTTGCTCATTACGGATTCGATAAGTGGTATTTATATGTTGATTCTGATGAATTATTTATTTATGAAAACTGTGAAAATAAAAAAATTAATGAATTTATAAAAGAACTTGAAGAAAATAATCAAAATAGAGTGCCAGCTTTAATGACTGAAATGTATAGTAAAGACAATATTTTTTCAAAAATAGATACTGAAAATATTATAGAGGAATACTGCTATTATGATTATGATACTTATTTTACAAAAAATGAAATTTTTTCTAATACCATTCGAGGTGGTGTAAGAGAAAGAGGGTTTGGCCTTGATCCATTACTTACAAAACATCCTTTGTTCAAATTAAAAAAGGGAGATATTCAAGCTTGGTCACATTGGCAATTCCCATATAAAGAAAATTATAACTTAAATAATATGGGAGCATTGTTACATTATAAATTTTTATCTGATGATCTTAAAAAATATGCAGAAATTGCTAAAAGTGGAATTTACTTTTCAGGTAGTTTGGAATATAAAACATATTTAGATGGATATGAAAAAAATAAAAAAATAAATTTTTATAGTGAACATTCCAAAAAATATACAACATCAACAGAATTTTTCAAAAGTTTAAAAATAAAATAGCATAGATAGAATAAGGTGAGATTATGAAAAAAATATTGATTAAAATATTTGGTAGAGAATTTTTAAGATATTGTAAAGCAATAATTATATATATTATAAAGTTACCAAGATTTATCTTTAAAAAGAAAATAAATGGTAATCAAAAATTAATAAAAGATATAAAAATATTTTCTTTTCAAAACACAAATACCTTTTTTGGATATTATGATATAAATCCTTTAAAAGGTAATAAATTACTTGCTCACTCTATTAGAAAAAATGCAAATACTAAAAAAGATGATATTTCAATTGGTTATTTTGATATAAATACACAGGAATATACTCATCTTATTAAAAGTAAAGCGTGGTGTTGGCAACAAGGTTCAAGATTAAGATGGTCTAATAACGCAAATGTTATTATTTATAATGATATAAATAATGATCAATATTGCACTAGATATTATGACATAAATAAAAAGAAGATAATTAAAACTATTTCTTTTCCATTATACGATATAAACTCTGAAGAAACTTATGGAATTAGTGTTAATTTTTCTAGACTTCAAAGATTAAGACCTGGATATGGATATGATAAGCTACCTGATTTAACTAAAGAAGATAATTTTCCGAAAAATGATGGCTTATTCTTAGTCGATATTAAAAATAATAATAGAAAACTTTTAATCTCATTATATGATTTAGCTAAAGATATTAAAGATTATGAAAATTATGCTCACTATATTAATCATGTATCATTTTCTCCTGATGGAAATAAAGTAATGTTTTTCCATTTATACGTAGTTTCTGATAAAGGTGAATGGCGAACTAGACTTTGCATATATGATTTAATCAAAAATAAATTACAAATATTAGAAAGTGAAAAAGTTGTATCACATTATGATTGGATAGATAATGACAATTTAATAATAACAACAGTTAGACCTGATTCAACCAATCGTGATTACCGCATTTATAATTTGATTAATAATGATTATAAAATAATAGAAAATAAAAAATTAGAAAAAGATGGACATCCAACATTTATAGGTAATTATAAATTTATATCAGATACTTATCCAGATGATAATTGTTTTCAACATTTGTTTGAATATAATATGAAAAATAATAAGTATAATGAAATATTAAGCATATTTTCAAGCCCTAGATTAATGGATGATAAAAGATGTGATTTACATCCTAGATTTGTCAAAGAAGGAATAATAATAGATTCAACATTTAAAGGTAATAAAAGAAATTTAATATTTATAAAATTAAAGGATGATAATTATGACAAATAGAAGTTCAAAATTAATCAAAAATACAGCCATATTAACTTTTGGTACTCTTTGTACAAAAGGTTTAATGTTTATTATGACCCCACTATTTACTAGATGGGTATCACAAGAAGCGTATGGTACTTTTGATTTATTACTTACTTATGTTTCATTGTTATTACCTTTAATTACATTAGGATTTGGTGAAGCTTTATTTAGATTCTTAGCGGGTGAGGAAGAAAAAAATAAAAAAAGTATTGTCACTATCTCATTAGTTGTTAGTTTTATAGGTTTTATTTTAAGCGGAATTATTTTGTTTGTGATTTCCCAAGTTAGTGAGCCTATTAGAAATGTTTCTTTATTGTTTTACTTGCTATTGCTTGCTGAAACTGGTTATAATTTTATGACAATGGTTTTAAGAGGAATAAAACAATTATCTACTTATACAGTAGCAAATATTATTTATTCATTTGCTATGACTACGTTAGTGACATTGTTTGTTAAAGGGTTTGGATTAGAATTAGCTGGTATAGTTTATGGATATATTTTAGGTTATGTAATTAGTATTGTGTATATGATAATTAAATCTAAAGTTTATAACTATATTTCATTTAAGGATTTTGATAGAAAATTATTTGTCAAAATGTCAAAATATGCAATTCCAATGATTCCAAATGCTGTAGCATGGTGGATTATGGATGCCTCTGATAGAACAATTGTAAGTACATATTTAGGAATAAGCTATAATGCAATTTTATCAGTTGCTCACAAAATTCCCAATTTATGTCAAACATTATTTAATGTTTTTCACTTATCTTGGCAAGAAAATGTAGTAGAAACTATGAATGATAAGGATAGAGATAAATATTATAATAGTGTAATGAATAACATGCTTAATGTTTTGATTCCAATTTCATGTTTGGTTATTTCATTTAATTTTTTATATTTTAATATTTTGTTCGATGAAAGATATTTATTTGGTTATTATTTAACACCAATATTAATATTTGCTATAATCTTTTCTATGCTCGCAAACTTTATAGGTGGAATATATATTGCCACTTTAAAATCATATAAAAATGGAATTACAACTATGCTAGCTGCCATATTAAATATTGTTATTCATTTAGTATTGATAACTAAAATAGGTCTTTATGCCTCAGTTATATCAACACTAATTTCTTATTTTACATTATTTTTAATTAGATATATTGATATAAGACATACTATTAACTTAAAGATAAATACTAATAGTTTAATATTGTTATGTATCTTATGCTATTTTGTTACATCACAATATTTTAAAATAGATGTTTTAAATATATTAAATGTATTTTTTGCTTTTCTATTGTTCTATAAAATTAACAAAGAATTTATATATAAACTTTTAAAGAAAGTAGGCGTAAACAAATGAAAATAGCAGTATGTGGAACAGGTTATGTTGGTTTATCTTTAAGTATCTTATTATCTTTAAAAAATGAAGTA
>CANQHO010000019.1 GCA_947623815.1 uncultured Bacilli bacterium
ATTATTTCTTTTTGTTTACTATTAGGATACAATCTAAATTTATATGCTCTATTTATAATCAAGACCATCACCACCCAGTAAACCCACTATAGCATACATATGTTTACTATGTCAATCTATTTTAATCAATATTTTAAATTTATTTTAATGTGTTTTTATTTTCTAATTTGCGAAGCACTTTCCTAAAAAGATAAAAAAAGTAAGGTTTGTAAGCTCATATTTTAGGTATAGTAAGCCAACCTTACATTTATATTATAATACTTTTTTTCAAAAATAAAACTATATCTCTTCATTTTTTTATTTTATAATATAATCTTCTAATTTAATAGGAATAACATACTTATTTTTATTTATATAACAAACTAAAACCATATCTTTACTTTGTAACTTATTTTTATTTATATTTTTTATATAACTTACATCCACATTGACATTTAAATTATATTTTGGTAAATAAATACCATAATAAGGATTACAAATAGGTATATTACCACTACCATCATTGCTACCATAATAATACCTTTCTATAAAACCTACAATTCCTTTAACATTTTTAAAATTACCATTTTTAATTTTTATTTTTTTTACCAATAAATTCAATAAAAATATAATCATTAAAACATCAACAATTATAAATAGTAAGTTAGATTTAAAGAAAAAACAAATTATTGTCAAAACAATTATAAGAAGAAAAACTTCGATAATTCTTTCATCCTTAAAACTATTTTTTATAACTTCTTTATCATCTTCTGTTAATGTAACATCTTTTAAATATTTAGTTTTAAACTCTTTAGAATTCTCATATTTATACTCTAAATCTTTCATTTGTAACAAATTTTTAAAAATAATATTTTTTTGACATTTCAAAACTAATAAAAATAATGTGGATTTATTTTCAGTTTTACCTATCTTATAATTATAATAATTTTTATATAAATTAATTAAATTACTACCAAAGTATTTTTCTAAAAAGTTGAGTTTTTCCAAAATACTATTTTCTAAAACAATCAACTGTTCTTTACTAATTAAATTATCTTCTATATTTTGAAACAAATCATCTAATTTGTTTTTTTGTTCTAAAAATATAGACAATTCTTCTATATTTAAATTACTTACTTTATCTTTTAAATCATCAAAAGCTTGTAAATAAATATCTTTATTTTTTTCATCTTTTAAGAAAAAATGTAATGGATACAAATTATAATAATTAACTATTTTAGAGTCATTATAAAACTTAATATCCCACTCATTTATACTACTTATTTCACTAAAGAAAGACTTAATATTAGTAACAGTATCTAAAGAATAAATTTGACAATACATACAAAACATATAAAGTAAATCTTTTATATAATCTTCTTTTTGATATTTATGTTTAAAAATTTTTATTTTTTTCTCCATATAAGGATATAAGTAATAATAAAAATTTAAAGCTTCAGCCGAATACAAAACATCATACATTATATTTTTCTTCCTCATTTCTTTTTAAATAACTTGCAAACCTATCCATCGCTAATTTCTTCTGTTCCTCAAGCAATCTATCAGCTTCATCAGGATTTATCTTTTTAAGCATACTAAATCTAGTTTGCCGAGATAAAAACTCTTCATAATCATCAAAATGAGGATTTTTAAAATCTAAATGGAAATGCTTTTCTATTGGATTATATCTAAAAATAGGAAAATATCCACAATAGGTTGCTAGTTTTTCCATTTCAATACTATTTACCATTCCCCCTTCAATACCATGGGATATACAAGGTGAATAAGCAATAATAATTGAAGGACCCTTATGGGCTTCTGCTTCCTTAAAAGCCCTTAACACACTAGCCATATTAGCGCCCATACTAATTTGAGCCACATAAACATGCGGATAAGATAAAGCAATCGTCGCCAAATCCTTTTTACCAGTTTTTTTACCAAAAGAAGCAAAAGACGCTATAGCCCCTTCCGGACTAGCCTTACTTGCTTGACCACCAGTATTAGAATAAACTTGACTATCAAGCACTAAAATATTGACATCATCATTGCTGGCTAAAACATGATCAATCCCCGAAAAACCAATATCGTAAGCCCAACCATCACCACCGATAGTCCAAATACTTCTTTTAACCAAATAATCTTTATTTTCCCTTATTTCATCAGGAACACTTTTATAATCCAAATTATCATATACCTCTTTAGTTATCTGATAATCATCCATATTGTCAATCCATTTTTGAAATAAATCATGATTTTTATTGTCCATATTTTGAAGCATAATCTCTTTTAAATTATTTTTCATAACTTGGTTAGCCATTAAAATACCATAGCCAAACTCTGCATTGTCCTCAAAAAGAGAATTAGCCCAAGGTAAAGTATAAGGCATCGATGGAGCACTTCCCCCATAAATAGAAGAACAACCAGTCGCATTGGCAATTATCATATGTTCCCCAAACAATTGCGTAAGTACTTTAATATAACCAGACTCACCACATCCGGCACAAGAACCACAATAACTAAATTTAGGCTTTTTAAATTGACTACCATATATTACCGATGTATCAGTATCTTTTACCTTGATATATTTATCCAAATATTCAAAAGCCTGTTGTTCATTTTGCTTTAACCTGTCATTCAAATTAGAAGGAATCAAAGCCTTATTTCCTTTTTTACCAGGACATGTTTTCATACAAAGACCACATCCTGTACAGTCTTTAATAGAAATACCTATACAAAAATAATAATCTTCCAACTCTTTCATCGTTTGTTTTATACATCTTTTTTGAATATACTTAGGCGCCTTTTCATATTCATTTTTATCCAGTAAAAATGGTCTTATAACTGAATGCGGACAAACAAACGAACACTGATTACACTTAATACAATTTTCATTTATCCACATTGGTACAATATCACTTATACCTCTTTTTTCTAAAAGAGCCGTCCCCACTGGAAAAGATCCATCCGAATAAGATAATAAATCCTTAGTAGTTAAACTATTACCTAGCCGTTTTCTCATACTTTCAAAAACAGTAGTTGGTTTTTCCAAATCAAAAGTTTTATCCTTACTTGTCAAAGTAACTTTTTCCATATACTCTAAAGCCAAATCTAAAGACTCTTGATTTAATTTAATAACCTTTTCCCCTTTTTTGAAAAACTTAGAAGAAATATATTCCTTTAATTTTTCTTTAGCCAAATCACTATCCATAATCTTAGAAAGGTTAATTATAGCCATCGTCATAATCATACTTATTTTATTACCTAGTCCTAACTTTCTAGCCAATGAATAAGCATTGATTAAATAAACACTAACCTCTTTTTCCTTAAGCAATTTTCTAGTTTTATTAGAAAGAGACTTTTCAAAATTCTCTTTACTTAAAGAAGTATTAACTAGCAAAACACCTTTTTTCTTAATATTATGAACAACCGAAAAATCTTTAAAATAATTATCCTTAGTAACCACAATTAGTTTAGGATTTTCTACATAATAAGTTGAATGAATAACTTCATCAGAAAACCTTAAATGACCAATAGTTACTCCCCCAGATTTTTTAGAATCATACTCAAAATAACCTTGAACATGTTTATCAGTATTATCTCCGACCAATTTTAAAATAGACTTAGAAGCACTAACCATACCATCACTACCATAACCATATATTAGTACTTCATCATGTTTAGAAATAACCAAATCCTCTCTAGGTAAACTATAGTGGGTAACATTGTCCGTAATACCAATGGTAAAACTATTTTTTAAACTAGTTCTAAGCATATGATAAACTGCTTTAATATCACCAGGAGTAGTATTTTTACTAGATAAACCATAGCGACCACCAACCACTCTTATTTTTTTATCTTTAAGTAAATTAACTACATCTAAATAAAGAGGTTCCCCATTACTACCCGGTTCTTTAGTCCTATCTAAAACCGCTATTTTTTCTACCGTACTTGGTAAAACTTTCAAAAAGTATTTAGAACTAAAAGGTCGATATAAATGAACTTCAATAAGTCCAATCTTACTTTTCGAAGCATCGATTGTTTCTTTAATCGTTTCACAAACCGATCCCATCGCCACGATAACGTATTTAGCATTTGGATGGCCATAATAATTAAATGGTTGATAATTAGTCCCCGCTAAAGCATTCAATTTTTTCATCGTCTTATTTACAATATCCGGTACTTTATCATAAAATTTATTTCTAGACTCCGTAATTTGAAAATAAACATCATCATTTTGGGCTGTCCCTTTAATTATCGGTTTCATCGGATTTAAAGCTCGATTTCTAAATTCTAAAACTTTATCCTTGGGTAATAAAGATATAAAATCTTCATCTTCTAAAGTTTCTATTTTATCTATTTCATGACTAGTTCTAAAACCATCAAAAAAATGTAAAAAAGGTAAACTCGCTTCTAAAGCCGATATATGGGCTACGGCCGCTAAATAGGTCGCATCTTGAACACTAGAAGATGCTAACATATTAAAACCGGTCATTCTAGTAGCGTATATATCTTGATGATCACCAAATATTGACAAAGCATGGGTAGCCAAACTTCTAGCCGCCACATGAATAACTGCCGGCAACATTTCTCCAGCCATTTTATACATATTAGGTATCATCAAAAGCAAACCTTGACTAGCCGTAAAAGTAGTAGTTAAAAGACCACTTTGTAAAGAACCATGAACCAGTCCACTAGCCCCCGATTCACTTTGCATTTCAATAACTTTTACTTGATGATTAAAAGCATTTTTCTTGCCTTCATTACTCCAAGCATCAATATGTTCAGCCATTGGACTAGCGGGAGTTATAGGGTATATTCCAGCCACTTCCGTAAACAAATACGCTGTTCTAGCAGCGGCTTCATTACCATCAACTGTTATTATTTTCTTCATACTATCACCTATATTCAATTATAAGATAAAATTACCAAAAAAAAAAGTTTTTAATTAAACTTATTTATCTTTTTTAAAAATTATAAATTTACTAAATATATAATTGACAACCACAATAATTACTTGATCAATTATTTTAGCAATTAAATCATTCCATTTAAATATACTGACAAATAACCACATACAAAATAAATCAATAAGTAAAGATACAATTCGATATTTGACAAATTCAAAACTTTCTTTAACTAAATCCTGTCCTTTGGCTTCACTTTTAAAAACAAATATCTTATTGACAAAAAAAGCAAAGGTAACGGCTAGGAACCAAGATAAAACAGTCGCAACACTAATAGATGTCATCTTATTCAAAAAGGGATTGAGCATTAAAACAAACAAAGCATAACTGACAATACTGACCAAAGTTGTAAGTCCACCCGCAATTAAATAAAGAACAATTTCTTCATATTTTTTATACATTTTTAAAAGCCATTTTCTTTTGACAATCACAAAAATGATTCCTAAAATAAATACCAATATAAAACTATATATATAAATAGGATTGTTTTTTAAAAATTCAATTATTTCTTCCATATTACCACCTTAATAATAATATCAAAAAAACAGTAATAATTCTACTGTTTTTTAAATTTTTATGCTTGCCATACCCTTTCAATATCACAGTTACTACTTTGTGGAGCGGGATTTGGTGGATCCATCTTAATAATCATCGGTACCACAAAAGCCTTACCAAAACCTACACAAGTACCGGGTTGTAAACTTTTTTGTTTTTCAATAATTTCTTGATTGATATTTGGTAACATCTTTTTAATATAATCCAAATCACGAGGGTGATTCAATTTAAAAATCATAAAATTACTACATTGAGATATAACTGTTTCGGATATTTCCACTGGTCTTTGTGATATCAAACTAAAAATTAGTCCATACTTTCTTCCTTCCTTAGCCACCCGATCAAAAATGTTATAACCAAGTAAAAACTTATCATTGTCATTTTGAACATATCGATGAGCTTCTTCTAAGAAAATATGGAAAGGAATAGTTGCTCTATTAGCCAAATGTTTAGTAAAATCAAACAACATTTTAGTAATTACCTTGGTAATAACCTTGGCAATTGAATCTTCAATATCCTCTAAATTAAAATTGACAATTTGAACTTTTTGACCATTTTTAGTAACTAATGAAGCAATAAAGTTTTCCAAAGTAATGTAACTAGGATATGAGAAAAATCTCGCATTTTCACTAATAGCCAGTGAATGAAGTCGAACTTTTAAAGTAACGGCATCAGAATAAGTTTTTTCATTACGAAGTAGTCCTTCAGAAATCAAAGTAAAATTCATAGCCTTTTCCAAATCATTTAAAGTAAAATAATAATTACCAGTTGGTTCATATTGATCCAATTCATCATCAATAAAATCAGATATATATTGAGTTACTAAAATACTTTCTGAAAAATTACCTTCTTTATCTATTTCAAAACACTCTCTAAACTTTCTAACATAACCAATACCTTGAACCGGTGCTTCTAAATTAAATTTATCCGTACTACAATCGGCTAGGATTGCAAAAATATCATTTCGTTTACTAGATGCGGTTTGATTGGTATATAAAATAGTCATAATTGCTTTAGCGATTAAATGGTTTTTATATTTTTCATTCATTTCCCCACTTTCCGCAAAAATACGAACCAATTTTAAAACACGTTCAATAATAGGAATTTGGGCATGTTCCGTTGCACTTAATAAAAGAGCCATTTCATCAACACCAAGTAACCAAATAGGAATTTGTAAAGGAAAACCACTAGAATCATTTTGATTAGTTGTATAGTATTTAAAATGAAAATTAGGATTTATTTTATCAATATTTTGAAAAGCCGTATGATATTCTCCATAAGCATCAAAAATAAAGAAATTAGAGCGATATGGTACCACATTAGGATTGGTAAAAACATTTTGTAATAGTCGAGCAAAACCCCATGATTTACCACTTCCGGTATTTCCAAATATCGCAAAGTGATTACTAAACATATCGTTGATATTTACTCTAATTGGATAATCGTCATACAAAGGCGACCGACCTAAAATCATACTAGACTTATCATCCACCCCAACAATTAAAGCAAGTTCTTCTTTTTTTATTACTCTAATACGAGCAGACAATCCCGGTTTTCTAATAACTCCACCTAAAAATTTATTTCCGACAATTTCTCCTAAAAAACGAACTTTTATAAGTTCCGAATCCATATCTTCTACTTCTCCTAATATCTTCTTTTTAGGATCTTCAAAAACGATATGTAAATTCATCATATCCGCCGCAATATTTGACCAATTGGCTATTTTAATATGGGCAACGTTATCACTAATATATACTATATCACCAATCATATAATCCCTCTCTATTCTATTATCTTTTCTATTCTTATTTTTATTGTATCATCTATTTTGTTTAATTCAAATAAAATTTTTTGTTTTTTAGCTAAAATATTTAAAATTTCTTCAAAATGTAATAATTTTTCAATTGTTTCCTTTAACTGATTATGAACGGCATTACGACTTATTTTTCTATTTTCACTTATTTCTTTTAAGGTTAAATTATCAACATAATATTCTTCAAAATATTCTTGTTGTTTTTTAGTCAATAATTTACCATATATATCATAAAGAGTATTTAAATACACTCTATTTTCTACTTCTTTATTCATTAAAATCTCTAAATAAGCCATAAATATATGTTTCTATATCAAATACTTGTAAATCAGTTTCTTTTTCCCCTAATCCTATATATTTAACTGGTATGTTCGTGTTTTCTTTTATCGCTAAAACAATACCACCTTTAGCGGTTCCATCTAATTTAGTTAAAACGATACCAGTTATTTTAGTTATTGAATTAAAATTGGTTGCTTGACTAATTCCATTTTGTCCCGTAGTCGCATCGATAACCAACAAAGTTTCATGAGGTGCTCCAGGAATATTTTGTTCAATTACTTTATTTATTTTTTCCAATTCTTTCATTAAATTTACTTTATTTTGTAAGCGACCGGCTGTATCAATTAAAACCATATCATAGTTTTCTTCTTTGGCTTTTTGTAAACCGTCAAAAACGACACTGGCGGGATCGGCATTTTCTTTATAAACAATATCTGATGAAGTTCTATTTGCCCATTCTTTTAATTGTTCTATGGCCCCGGCTCTAAATGTATCACCCGCTATTAAAAGCACTTTTTTTCCTTTTTGTTTAAATTGATAAGCCAGTTTTCCAATTGTCGTCGTTTTTCCCACGCCATTTACTCCCACAAAAAGTAAAACAGTTGGTCCATCTTCATTTTCTTTTATTTTATTGACAATAATAGAATTTTGAACATAAATTATAAACATTTCATCGACAATTATCTCTTTTAAATCGGCTGTATCAACAATATGTTCTTTAACTACTCTAGATTTTAATTTATCGACAAATTCCATAACCGTATTAACCCCAATATCGGCCATAATTAAAACATCTTCTAATTCTTCAAAAAAGTCATCATCAATGTTTTTATATTTTAAAATCAAATTATTAAGTTTGGATGTAAAATTTTTTCTAGTTTTTTCTAAACCTTTATCATATATATCTACTTGTTCCTTTTCTTTTTTAGAAAAAATATTTTTTAAATTTTTTAGTATTTTCATAATGTATCACCTTATCATGTAACAACTTAATTATAATATAAAATATTGCATTTTGCAACCTGAAAAATAGTAGGCTAAATATCAACAAAAGTGTAAAATTGTGCAATTTTACTTGTGCTTAAATTACATATATGGTATTCTAGATATAGGGTATAGGAGTACTCTTAAAGGGAGGTGAAAAGATGGCAAGTTCTTTAACAATGGGAAATGCTACATACGCTCGTGATGAAGCAGGTCTAAAAAAATTAAAAGCTGATATTACAGGAGATATTGATAGAGCTATCAAAACTTTAAAAAATTGTAATGCTTATGACAATTTTATGTCAACAATTAAAAAGAATTGGTCTGGTGAGGATGCTAATAAATTTATTGCCCAATTTGAAAAATCAGTAAGCAATCTTGCTAGTACTTATAAACAATACAAATCAACTGTTACTGCAGCACTTGATAAAGATATCGCACAATTCAAAAGTATGCAAAGTGCTAATGCATCTAAAATTGATGGTACAGCTAAAAATTTTAAATAAGGAGGAGTAAATTATGGCTACAACAGGTTCAACTGTAGGTATCAATACAGCTAAAATCAGTGCTATGCAAAAAGCTTTATCTGATTATATTGCTGAAGTAAACAAAAAAGTTGAAATTTCTGCTACTAGAACAGTTATTCAAAAAGCGATTAAAGGTTCTGCAACAGAAAATTCACTAATTGAATTAAATAAAAAAATTGATGCTGAATTTGCAGAAGTTACAAGTAAATTAAGTCAATTTTCAACTATTTTGGATGAAATGATGGCTGAATATACTAAAAATGATTCTAGCAATACAACTTTTTCTGAAATAGCTAGTTCTAATAAATAAAAGTCAACTAAACGTTGGCTTTTATTTTTTTAACTAATTAGAACAAGCGTTGTTCCATTACGGATATCACTGTAAGCTAATAATAAGTCTGGTTGATATATTTTTTTAGTGATCGCATTATAAAGTTTATTTTTATTAGAAATTGGGAAAACATTTTCTGTAAGTTCATTGATAGCTTTATTAAGTAAATTTACAATATTTCCAATTTTTTTATTTACTGGTAAATATATATCATATGTTTGATCAATTTCTGGTACTACTAATTTGACTAAAACCTTATTGTCCATTAAATAACACCATCTCTTTCTTCACCAATTCCTTTAATAACCTTATATTTTTTATCTTCAATAATAAATACAATATCCTGCATACTATCCTCAATATCATAATCTTTTATATCTTCAATAACAAATACATCTTGGTTTTCAATATTATGTCCATACCAAATACCAGATGTCTTAGTAATATTTGGATACCATGGATATGACTTAACATTACAAAATCTTTCATAATTATCAATAATAATAAATATTTGGTTAGGATATTTTTGTGGATTCATCATTATTTGATTAAAAAGTTCTAATTCATCAGGAGATAAAGCCCCATCGAAATCACCAAATCCAAGTAAAATATTGATAGTAGGTTCTTTACTAGTCATAATATCTGTAAAGGCACTTTTAAAATCAAGATTATAATAATGCGCATTACCATCTGTTTGAACACAAGTTATAAAATCTAATATATTTAATTTAATACCTTTAATTGAATCAAACAAATCAATAACACCACACATAAAAGTTAAATCATCAATAATACTATCCCCTAAAATTAAATTTATTTTATTTTTAATAAAATTGTAATAAGCAATTTCAACTTCATCTCGATAAATTCCCAAAGGAATTTTATCGACGGTTTTAGTATATTTAAGTAAATCTTTCATCGTTATAGACTTTGGTAATACTTTAATTTCCTTGTGTTTGAATTTATATTGATCATATAACTGTTTACTGTAATTTTTAATGACATTACTAATATTTCCTTTATCAGCTATATAAGCAGTTTGAAATTCACAAGCTTCATCCATAATCGAAGCAATTCCCCTACCAAATACTTTTTTGGGAATTAAACCAATTGGAGCATCCAAAATATATCGATAATCAAATTCATCAGCTACTTGTAATAAAACTTTATTAGCAAAACAATCTAAAATACCACTTCTCATTGAATTAGTTGAAACAACAGTTGTTATAAAAATGATACCGTATTTACCTCCATCTCTAAATAAAGGCATAAAGTCACTTTCTAAATCACCACATATTTCCATAAATGATTCATAGCCATTTAATACAGTAACTATAAGTGGAATATTTTGATTAGTTGATTTACAATAATTTACATAATCACCAGAATAATCATTAAATAATTCTTTTCTTTTTTTAATTTCTTTATCCAAATGTTCAAAATATGCTTCTACTTTTTCTCTTTCATCAGATAAAATTACATCTCCCACATGAGGCATTTTATTAAATACTTTTAATGATTCAGAACCAAAATCTAAAATATAAAAGGCCACACTATTAGGCGTATAATAAAGACAAGTATTAAAAATTAAAGTTGATAACATATTTTCTTTACCCGAACCTGGCAAACCAAAAATAACAGTATTTTGACAAGTCAAATCAAGTTTATACAATCCTTGTTCTTGTTTGGCCGGTTTATCATATTCTCCAATAATAACTTCCATTGGAAATCTTTTCGGCTGATAATTATATTTTTTTATCAAATTTCCTAAATATATATCATTGGCAATACTCGGTAACCAAAGAGATGTAAAAGGGATCTTTTCTCTATTCGCAACATCGTATAAATATTTAACTATATTAGTTAATTGTTCTCCTTGTTCAACAGTTTCCTCCTTTTTCAATTCATCATTTATCTTTTTTATTACCGTTCCATCAGTACTAATAAACTCAATACTATCATCGATCTTTTTTACTAATCTATTTACTGGTATATATTTAGCACCAGCCCAAGCAGATTGACCATATTCAAATATTTCATCATTACCAACTTGTAAATAAAATCTACCAGTTTCTTTTATATTAGCCGCATCAGATTTTTTTAACATTTCCACACTATCTTCATTAGTTTGCACTTTCAAACAAACATGAAATCTAGAATTTGACCAAATTTGATCATTGACAACCCCACTTGGTTTTTGGGTAGATAAAATCAAATGAACCCCTAAACTACGACCAATTCTGGCTGTAGAAACTAATTCATCCATAAAATCCGGTTGTTGATCTTTTAATTCCGCAAATTCATCCGCAATAACAAACAAATGAGATATTGGTTCAGTTACTTTTCCTTCCCGATATAATCGTTGATATTTATATATATCTATAGTTCCTTCTCCCAATAAGTTACGGGCATTGTTAAATTTTATTTGTCTTCGTTGCAATTCACTTTTTATCGATACTAAAGTTCTATTCATTTCACTAGTATCAAGGTTGGTAATAGTTCCTACTAAATGGGGTATTTTAACATTAGTTTCTCTATTTTCAAACGCTAAAGCTAGTCCCCCACCTTTATAATCAATTAAAATAAATTGAACTTCTCTTGGATCATAATTGATAGCCATGGACAAAATATAACTCATAATAAATTCTGATTTACCACTACCAGTTGATCCCGCTATCAAACCATGAGGTCCATGATATTTTTCATGTAAATCTAACTCTAATATTTTTTCATATTCTTTTTCGCCAATTGGAGCATGTAAACTAACGGTCGGATCATTTTCCTTCCAACGGGATAAAATGTTTAATTGATCTACCCGCCCTACTTTATACATATCTAAAAATGGCAAAGTAGATGGGATGTTTTTATTTTCTGATTTATCTAAAACCGGTATATTAGCAATCACTCTAGAATAAGAAGAAATAAAATCTGTTTCCAAATATTCTGGATTAAATTGCATTTGGGTATCAATGTCTAAAGTTCGTTCATAGATGCCACTTGAATTAGGAACTATCGAAACAAATTTATTGAATCTACTTGGTAAATTCTTAAGTAAAGTTTCAAATATCATTATAGAAAAACCAAAATCCAACGAACTGTTAATAATTCTTTCAATAATGGGAATATCTTTTACCACTTTAAAATCATCAGTAATTATTAAATAATAATCATCAAAATTTTTATAAGGATTTTCCGCATTCTCATCTTCATCCTTTTTTTCTTTTCCAACATCTTCATTTTCTTTTAAACGTTTTTCATATTCCTGCTCTAAAAACATTGATAATTGAATCATTTCATTTTCATTAGTTGCGAATAATCTTCTTTCTTTATCTTTACTAAAATTATGGGGCATATATTTTAAATATTCCCAATCACTGGCGTTTAATTCATTAGTGAAAATTACAATTTTTAAATCTATACCACTATAATAGTAAATAAGTTGTAATAATAAACTGTCAATATACTGTTTTCTAAAATTACAATTTATGATAAACGGTGTTACTCTATTTTGTCTTAACGATAAAGTAATCGGAACATTTTCGATCATTCTTTTTTCATTAGTCATCTTAATTACTTCATCTTTTAAATTATCATCATATAAAGAAAACCCTTCTTCGACAACATCGACATTGATTGCACAAGGCCTATCTCCAATTCCTAGTCGGACTGTCAAAAAGTCATTGTCAATTATTTCTCTATTCCAAATATTATTATCATGATTTATAATTGAATTTTCAATTTCTTTTAAACTCAAATTATTTTTATATAGTATTTGTCTTTGTTTTTCAATAATATTATCGATAGTTGTATTTTTTTTATCCAAATATTCTTTATATCTTCTCTGTCTTAATTTTTCTTTTTTCTTTATTCTTTTTTTCTGCCACATATCCATTAACATGGGAAATAATATACAGGCTACTAACATCAAACCGCACATAATAAATTCTAAAACGGCATTAAATAAATCTACGGTTCCATTCATAAGACCATTTAAAGCCGAAATACCAGTTACACATGAAGTTATACCAATAATAGCCGATGAACCGATCGTTAACACCATCGGCATTTGTTCATTTCGCTCTTCTTCTGGTGGAGCATCTATTTTAACATGTTCTTTCTTTATTTCTGGTTTTAACCTAGGAGTATGGAAAAAGATTTGATTATCATTATATAATTTTATATTTTTTTCAATATCAGTTGTTTGCGTATATGTATTTTCTAAACTAGGTTCTAAATAATTAGATAAGTTATTACAGATAACTTTATTTTGGGGATTATTTATTTTAATATATTGTTCCATCCAAATAATTTTTAAACCATGTAAAAATATAACATCACCAAGTTGCAATATTTTCTGTTTAGTTTTCTTAGTATTAACATAAAGACTATTACCCTCTTGTTCACTAATTATATAATATCCATTCGTATTCTTTATCGTAACTTGATGACCATTTATGCCTAAAGATTGGTAACAAATAGTATCATCATTAGAATTTCCAATTGTAATTAAAGGAATTGTCGTTAAAGACATATATTGTTCCAAATCTGGCACAATATATATATCCACAATATTTTCTGAATCAGAAAATTTAATTTGATAACTTGTATATTCCTTTAAAATAGCCCTAGATTCTATCTTACCATCAGATTTAACTTGAATTGTTTCATCAGTTTTGATAGACCAATAATTTTGATAAGCTTCTAAATAAAGAGTTTCTTTAGAAACATTTGATTTAAAAATATCACTAATTATATATACATCCTCTATTTTATCCGGTAATTGATAGGTATTTATGGTAGCCGTATCACATATTATCAACTTCATTCTTATACCAACTTTCTAATTATTCTAAACAACCTCTATTATAATAAATTATACCATTTAACAACATCATTTACAACCTATCAAATTTTTAAAATACAAATTTTGACAAAATAACTATTTTAATATATAATGTAAACGTTGGATTTCTAATTAAAAAAACGAAAGGAGAAAAGAAGTGAAATTTTCAAACAACGAAGATACAAAAATATTTGCCCTAGGTGGACTTGGGGAAGTTGGTAAAAATATGTATGTCGTTGAACATAAAAATGAAATCATTATTACAGATGCGGGAATGAGTATTCCAGATAGTTTATTAGGAGTCGATTGTGTTATCCCTGATATGACTTATCTTAAAAAAAATGAAAAAAAGATCAAAGCCTTATTTATTACCCATGGTCACGAAGATCATATTGGCGGAATACCTTATTTAATTCAAACTGTCAATATACCGGCTATCTACGCCCCAAATCAAGCCGTTGGTTTAATAAGGAAAAAATTAGAAGATAGAAACATAAAATATAAAAATTTATTTGTATATGATGAAAAATTAAAAGTAAAATTTAAAGCAATTGAAGTGGAATTTTTTAGAACTACTCACTCAATTCCCGATTCTCATGGAATATGTATTAAAACTCCCAATGGAACTATTGTAACAACTGGTGATTTTAAATTTGACCTTACACCAATTGGACCAATGGCTAATATTCACAAAATGGCCAGCATTGGTAAACGAGGAGTTACTCTATTATTAAGTGACAGTACTAATGCCTTAAACGAAGGCATGAGTTTAAGTGAATCTAAAGTAGATAACGCTTTAAGAGAAATATTTGCTAGAGAAAAAGGAAGAATTATAATTGCTACTTTCGCATCTAATATATACCGTTTAAAACATATTGTAGATACATGTAAAAGAAATAAAAGAAAAATTGCTATCTTTGGTAGAAGTATGGAAAATAATATTGAAATATCAATTAAAGACGGTTATATAAAAAATAAAGATATTTTTATTACACCAGAAGAAGCTAATCATTTAGAACCTCATCAAGTATGTTTACTTTGTACGGGGTCACAAGGTGAACCACTAGCGGCTTTATCAAGAATTGCTGATGGAACTCATCGTCATATAAAACTGCAAAAAGATGATGTAGTAATCTTTTCATCATCAGCCATTCCCGGAAATGCTGCTAGTATAGCTAGAACTATCAATAAACTATATTTAAAAGGGGTTCAAGTATTTACTAATACTTCATTAAATGACATTCATACTTCTGGACACGGTAATGAAGAAGAATTAAAACTAATGATTCGTTTAATTAAACCCAAATATTTTATGCCTTTTCATGGGGAATATCGCATGCTTAAAAAACATACTGACATAGGTGTTTTATGTGGTATCCCAAGAGAAAATACTTTCATCATGAGTAATGGTGACGTTCTTTCTATGTACAAAGGAAAAGTTAAAAAAGATGGGGTTGTTCCAGCCGGTGATGTCTATGTTGACGGAAATCGAATTGGAGATGTTTCAACAGCAGTCATACATGATAGAAAAATAATGGGAAACGATGGTATTATAATTGTGGTTGCTAATATAAATACAGCTAAAGCTACTCTTTTAGGAAATCCAAATATAACAACAAGAGGATTTGTATTAGTAAATGAAAATGAAGAATTGTTGAAAGATTTAGAAAAAGTAAGCAAAAAAGCTATTTTAAATCGTTTAAAAGCACCAATCAATTATACCGACATCAAATTAGAAATTATAACTAGTATTACCAACTATACGTATAAAAAAACAGGAAGAAAACCAATTATCCTACCTGTTTTAATGGATGTTAAGTAAACTTAACATCTTTTTTGTATGGTAATGTCACACAAACTGTCGTCCCTTTATTTTTTTTAGAATCATATATGATACTACCTTCATGGGCTTTTATTATCTCGTCACTTAAATATAAACCCAATCCGGTCCCCCCAACTTTAGTAGTAAAAAAAGGTGTTTTTATTTTTTCTAATTGTTCTTTATCCATCCCTTTACCATAATCTTTTACCAATATTTCTATTTTATTGTTTTGGATATTCATTTTCACTTCCATTTTTTTATTATTATCTAAAGCCTCCATCCCATTTTTAATCAAATTTATCAAAACTTGATTTAATCTTTGATAATCAGCATAGATATATATTTCATCATCAGGAATTTCAAATTTACAATCAATATGATTTTTTTTAAACAACAGTTCAAAATTACGTTTATTTTCTTCTAACAACATTGTCGCATCCATCAAATCTTTATTTATTTTAATTTTAGTTATTTGTAAAAAATCTTCAATTAAAATCAAAACCCTAGCTATTTCTTCTTTTAATATTGGTACATATTTTAAAGCATGATTTTTATTATTAACATCAAACATATCTAAATATCCTTTACAAACCGTAATAGGATTTTTTATTTCATGAGTTATTTGAAATAAAGACATTCTAAGTTGTTTTTCTTCTTCTAAATCTTTTAAAGTCCGATGAAAACAGATAGCATTTTCACCATATTTTTTTATTAAATCAGTTAAAAAGGATAATATTATAAAACTTAATATTACTAAAAAATAATAAATATTTGAATTATCAAATTTAAAAAACAAAGTATTAGTAATTAAAATTATGTCAAAAAAAACTATATAATTAGAAAATTTAATTTTTTCTTTTTGATATAAATTAAAAAAGTAAAATAAAAGTATATAAGATATCAAAAATATAAACCTAGGTATTTTAGTATACATAATACCTATCATACTTATAAATACAGATAATAAAATAGCCAAAGTAGTATCCTTTTTTTGATATACCATTAAAAGAGGAATATTTAAATAAAGGATAACAATTAAAGGATGATTTTCTATTCCAAATCTGGTTATAAAGTATATAGATGTAATTACGGCTAATAAATAACTGTACGGATTAGTTTTTTGATTTTGATTTTGATAGGTCACCTGATATAAAAGTTCAACACAAAACGGAAATAATAAATAAATAATCATAATTAAAATTGTTTCATAGATATTCACCATACCTTATCACCTCGACAAAATAATACATTTTTTTATTGTCGATTGTTGTCGAACTATATAACTTTTTGCATTTTTTTGAATTTTTTTACACTTTTTTAAGGAAAAGACCAAAATTTATCTTATATAAATATAGGAGGTGGTAAATGTTTTCTAAAATAATTGAAGAGATAAATTTTATCATTTATGTAATTTGGGAATACTTTGATTACAGAAAACGGTAAAAAAATCTACCAAAAAAATTACCTTTCTTAAAAGAGATAGAACAAATAACAAATTAAGGTAAGATAAAAAATTAGGGTAGCAACTATCCGATATTGGTCTATGGAGAAGGAAACTTCTAAGAAGTAGAAAAGTATAATCGTGAGGTTATACATATCAAGCATATTTGGTATTTAGTTCAGGGATACTTTGATTACAAAAAAAGGAAATTTGTTTTCCTTTTTTATGTTTTCAACTTACTATTTCCCGTTTTATAATCAATTTCTATACCATCTTGAACATTATAGATGTACACATAAAATTTTATACCTTTCCCCTTATCCTCAATTGACATGGCTTCAATAGTAACACCACTGGCTATCAAGTTATCATGTTCAAAAATAGGAGTCACTCGATATAAAACATGATTTTTAGTTTCTTTAACATAATCGGCTACTTTATTTTCCCACTCTAACATACCAGTCGTATTCATACTTCTAGTACAAGTAATTAAATTTTTAACATTGGCATTTTCCCCAGTTAATTGATACCCAATCAAATGACAGCGATTATATAAATATTTACCATCGACAATATCATATTTTACCGTCTGCCAACCAGATGGTTTCACCATACCAATACTACCTCTTTTTTCCGTTGGCATAGTTTCAATTCCCACACTCGCAAACGCTACTCGGCAACGATTTAAATGATCTAAATCACTATATTTTTCAAAAGCTTCATTAGTGTAATCATTCAAATCAAAATTAGGTTTATTATTATTTAAAACAACATAAGGTTTTCCATCATATTCAGGGATACTTTCTAATTCATAAGATGGTTCATAATTATTACTAACTAATAAATTTTTAAAATCATCTACAAAATAAAAAGCTATACCCATAAATATTATAATAAAACTAAATATTAAGGATATATTCTTTTTCATTTTTACACTCCATTATTTATTTAAATCATCAATATATTTTTTTAAATGATAGGCTCCTTCCCCCAAAATTATTTTCAATTGATTTTCAATTTCTACTATACCTTGAGCCCCCATTTTTTGAATTGCTTCTTTGTTTACTTTTTTTACATCTTTGACGGTCACAATAAACCGCGATTTATTAACTTCACAATCGATAATATTTTCTCTTCCCCCTAAAAAATTTACTAAACGATTAGAATCTACTTTGAATTCTTTTTTTCTTGATTTAACGATGGCTAAAGCAATAATTAGCAATACTAAAACGATAATTATATATTGAATTTTAATTATATCCATATCTCCATTCCTTTCGTATTATAATTATACATTAAAATAATTTATTTTACAACAAAAAAAGAAACTACTTAGCCTCTTCAACGGCTCTAGTTTCTCTTATGACAGTTACTTTTATTGTTCCCGGATATTGTAACTCATTTTCTATTTTAGTCTTAATATCATGGGCAACTTTAAAACTTCCCAAATCATCTATTTCATCTGGTTTAACAATAACTCTAATTTCCCTTCCAGCCTGTAAAGCATAAGTTTTTTCAACACCGTTTATTTCATTACCAATGTTTTCCAAATCTTGTAATCTTTTGACATAATTTTCTAATGAATCATTACGGGCTCCCGGACGAGATGCTGATAAAGTATCAGCAACGGCTATTAAAACAGATATCACACTAGTGGCTTCAGTATCGCCATGATGGGATTCAATGGCATTGATAACCGTATCATTTTCATGATATTTTTTGGCTATATCACTACCAATTGTCACATGGGATCCTTCCATTTCATGATCTATGGCTTTACCAATATCATGTAGTAATCCGGCTCTTTTAGCCAGCGTTACATTTTCCCCTAATTCAGCGGCTAATAAACCGGCTAATTCGGCTACTTCAATAGAATGTTGCAAAGCATTTTGACCAAAACTAGTTCTAAAATGTAATTTACCTATCAGTTCTACTAATTCCGAATCTACTTTAGTAATTCCAAGTTTAAATAAAGCATCATCACCATATTCTCTAATTTTAACAATCATGTCTTTTGATACTTTATCATATAATTCTTCGATTCTGGTTGGGTGAATTCTTCCATCTTTAATTAAAGTTTCCAAAGTCACTCTAGCCATTTCTCTTCTATATGGGTCAAAAGAAGATAAAACGATGGCCTCTGGGGTATCATCTATTATCAAGTCAACTCCCGTTACGGCTTCAATTGTTCGAATGTTTCTTCCTTCCCGACCGATAATTCGACCCTTCATTTCATCATTGGGTAGATTGACAACAGTAACTGTTTGTTCATTAGCAACATCGCTAGCGTATTTTTGCATGCATGAAACTAACATACTTTTGGCTTTTTTATCTGCTTCTAATTTTGCTTCGCTTTCCTTTTCTTTGATGTAAGTGGCAATTTCTAAAGACATCATATCTTCGACTCTTTTTATAACTAACTCTTTAGCCTGTTTTTTAGTATAACCGGCTATTTTTTCTAAAAGTTCAATTTGTTCTTTTTTTATGTCCTCCACTTTACTTTGTTCTTCTTGAATATCTTTTTGTTTTAAAAATAGATTATTTTCTCTTTCTTCTAAAGCCATTTCTCTATTTTGTAAAGTTTGGTCTCTTAATTCGATATTATTTTCTCTTGTTAATAAACGTTGTTCGGCTTCAGCTACTTCTTTTTTCTTTTCTTTTACTTCTTTATCAGTTTCTATTTTAATTTTATGTGATTCTTCTTTAGCTTCTAAAATATAATCTCTTTTTAATTGTTCGGCTTCTTTTTTGGCTTGCTTTAAGACTTCATCTGCCTTGCCACTAGCAGACACTCCTCTTAAGTAATTAAATAAAATTACTGCAATACCGCCAACAAAAAGTCCAATTATGACTAGTAAAATGGAGAAAAGTATACTATTCATAAGTTTCCTCCACTCTATCTTGTGTAAATTTAACATTTACTATTTTTATTGTAACAGTGTTTTAAATTAAAATCAAGTTTTTGGAAAATTAAAAAGATGAGTTCAATTCATCTTATTTTTTCTTAATCATTACTTTTTCTTTATCATCTTTAGAAAATTGACTTCTAAGTTCTTTTAATTTTTCTATATAATCTTGACGATTTTCCAAAACATCAGAATAAACAATTAAATCATTTGAGTCACTTTTATATTCTCTTTCATCATACATTTTAGGAGTTCTTAAAAGATAAGTACCACTAGGTAATTTGATTTCTCCCTTCGCTTCTAACAAAGAATTTTCCATTTCAAATTTTAAATTTTCTGGACTTTTAATAGTTAAATCCATGGATTGATTTCTCGTTTTTAACCGACTATTTGTCATAATAATTTTATTATTAAAAGTCGTTCTTCTTGGGAATAAAAGATCCACATCACTATTCTTTATATTGGTCAAATTACTTTTTACAGATCCAAGTGATAACTTAGTATCTTCTAAATCTAATTCGTTAATAACTGGAATATTATAGCTACTTCCATGTAAATAACAAGATTTCATTTTACCACTTATTTTTAATTTATTTTCTATATCCGAAGTTATAAGTTCTAAAGTCTGTTCTTCATCAGAAACACTTATACTAACATCAAATCCCTTTTCTATTTCCAAAACTGGATAATATCCACCTGTAAATTTTGGTTGTTCTAAAATAACCATTCCGTTTTTTAATTTCATATTTTGCGGAAATTTACAATCTTGAAAATAAATAATGGTATGATTATTAGTAGCCTCGATAGTAGTATTTTCCCATTTAGAAAAATCATAATTTATAAAACCTAATATTCTAATATTGGGTTTTATTTTATAAATTACTTCCCCTATTCTTAATAACTTATCTATATAGGATGCACTTTCATAATCAACTTTTAAAATTTTATTTCTATTTATTCTAAATCCTATTTCTCCATAATAATTATTTACTTTACTTTTATTTGTCGAATAAAATACAACACCCATAAAATCCCTCTTTTCGTTTATTGTGTATTATAGCGTAAAACCTTATATTTTTCAAGAAAAAAATAAAAGAAATTAGCCTTCACTAACTTCTCGTGAAATTTCAAAGTAAATTCTACCTTTATTGTTTAGAGTTGCATTTAGTCTGAAAGTAAATACTACCCTAGTTG
>CANQHO010000020.1 GCA_947623815.1 uncultured Bacilli bacterium
TTATATAAATGTACATCAACCAGTGGAGAATGTGATCCAATGACCGGAACCCAATTAACAGTTGTATCAGATACAACAACATTAAGTGATAATGCCAAAGCTCAAACAGTATGTTATCAGTCACAAAATGAAGTAGGGACAAAATCAGTAAAACAATGTAGTGAAGCGTATAAAGTAGATGGAGGATCACCAGAAGTAACGTCACCAAGTGAAATACCAGAAATAACTGAAGGTGATGACAAAGAAACTCAAAGTTACTTTACATTTAAATGGGGAGTAAGTGGAACAGGAACCATATCATGTACCCCAGAAAATGTTAAAACATTAAGTGCTGGAGATAGTGGGCAAATAAGTTGTACAGCAACTGGAGTAAATGGAAAAAAGACAACAAAGACATCAACAATAAGAGTTAATAGTGCTGGAAGAGAACCATCATTAGAAACAGACTTTGGAAAATATGTTAACTATGTACCAGATGATGCGACATGGGATAGTAGTAAACTATCAAGCTACGGAGTATCAGAAACAGAAGATAAAACACAAGGAAAATTTAATATATATGATTTAGGAACAAGTGCATCAGCGAAAGGAAAAGCAAAGAGTCAAAGTATAACATGTAACGTTAGTAGTTATAAAAATAAATACAATGGATGGCGAGTACTAGATGTATCAAGTGATGGAGAAATAACCCTAATCCACGCTGGAACACCGGAATGTTATTACCATGCTTATGGTGAATCAGCAGCTAGTGTAAAAATACTAGAAACAGCTTCAACATTAAGTAGTTCTGGAATCAGTAAGGCTTGGGATAAATATGGAAATGCAACATATGCACAAAGTGTACATTATATGACGAATGAAGATTATAATTTAATAACCTATCAAATAAATAAAAATAATAATTATACAATAACAGACAACGGAGGAGGTAATAGCACATGTCATTACAAAACAAAATCAACCCAATGTGGATATAACCACGATATGATAGACATAGGATCATATTACTGGCTTGCGTCTGCATATAGCGATAACGACTTGTATTATTGGTATGCGGGCTTCCAGTATGTGGACTGCCACAGCAATCTTTCGAAAGGAGTGCGCCCAGTCGTAGTTCTGAAATCAGGATGGAAATTTTCATCAAATAATAAAGGAACAGCAGATGATCCATATGAATTAGTACAATCAGAGTTACAAAGTTTAAGTGTTTCTCCAGCAAAAGTTATAATAACTGTAAATGGAAATGATAAAATAAATGTAATACCAGTACCAGAAGTAGCTAAAGTAGATTTAGAATATACAGCTAGTGATGATAAAATAAGTGTTACTCAAGATGGGACAGTAATAGGACATCAATTAGGAACAAGTAGTGTAACAGTGAAGGATAAGTTAACCAATAAACAAGTAGTAGTAGAAGTACAAGTAGTTGAAACAACAGAACCATCTTTAGCAACTCACTTCGGAGCATATGTCAACTATGTACCAGATGATGCAACATGGGATAGTAGTAAACTATCAAGCTACGGAGTATCAGAAACAACAAAAAGTAATCTAGGTTTTGATATATATGATTTAGGAACTAGTAGCGCAGCCACAGGAAAAGCAAAGAGTCAAAGTATAACCTGTAAAGATAGTAGATATAAAACTAAATACAACGGCTGGCGAGTGCTAGATGTATCAAGTAGTGGACAAATAACGTTAATCCACGCTGGAACGCCAGAATGTTACTATCATGAAAATTTATACTCAACAAGTGTAACATTACTAGAAACAGCATCAACATCAAGTAGTCCCGGAGATAGCAAAGCATGGACAAAATATGGAAACGCAACTTACGCTCAAAGTGTGCATTATATGACGAATGAAGACTTTAATTTAATAACATATCAAATAAATAAAAATAATAATTACACAATAAAAGACATAGCCGATAGTACATGTCATAAAAAAACCAAATTCACCGCCTGTGGATATGATCATGATATGATAGACATTGGATCATATTATTGGCTGGCATCTGGCTATAACGCTATCAACTTGTATTTTTGGGCTCCAAGCGACCGGAATGTGAATAATTGGTACTACGATTCGTATGGAGTGCGCCCAGTTGTAGTTCTGAAATCAGGATTAAAATTATCATCAAATAATAAAGGAACAGCAGATGATCCATATGAATTAGTATTACCAGAATTAGAAAGTTTAAGTGTTTCTCCATCAAGTATATCAGTATTACTTGGTAAAAAAGGAAAAATAAGTGTAACACCAGTACCAACAATAGCTAAAGTAGATTTAGAATATACAGCAAGTAATAATAAAATAAGTGTTGATCAAGATGGAATAGTAACAGGAATTGAAGCCGGAACAAGTAGTGTAACAGTGAAAGATAAGTTAACCAATAAACAAGTAGTAGTAGAAGTACAAGTAATTGGAACAACAACCCCTTCTTTAGCAACCCACTTTGGAAAATACGTTAACTACACACCAACAGATTCGACATGGGCTAGTAGTAAACTATCAAGCTACGGAGTATCAGAAACAGAAACAACGACCCAAGGAAAATTCAATATATATGATTATGCAACAAGTGCATCAGCCAAAGGAAAAGCCAAGAGTCAAAGTATAACATGTTATAATAGTAGTTATAAAAATAAATACAATGGCTGGCGAGTATTAGATGTATCAAGTAGTGGAGTAATAACGTTAATTCACGCGGGAACACCGGAATGTTACTACCATGGATATGGTTATTCATCAGCCAGCGTTAAAAGACTAGAAACGGCATCAACATCAAGTAGTCCCGGAGATAGTAAAGCATGGACAAAATACGGTAACGCTACATACGCCCAAAGTGTGCATTATATGACAAATGAAGACTTTAACTTAATAACATATCAAATAAACAAAAATAATAATTATACAATAACAGACAACGGAGAAGGTAATAGCACATGTTATTACAAAACAGAATCAACCGCCTGTGGATATAATCACGATATGATAGACATAGGATCATATTACTGGCTGGCGTCTGCCTATAACACTTACAGCTTGTATCTTTGGGGTGGTGCCTCGAGCTCCCGGTTTGTGAACGATTGGTACAGCGTTTCGTATGGAGTGCGCCCAGTCGTAGTTCTGAAATCTGGAGTCAAATTCTTAAATGATGGAAGAACAGGAAGTAGTGAGTCTAATGCTTTAAATCTTGTTGCCCCTTAAAAGTTCAATTTTATTGAACTTTTTTTCTTAATCATAACTTTTTTAAAAAGAAATATGATATAATGATAAACAGGTGATATAAATGGAACAAAAAACAAGAAGCGAACTTAGAAAAAAAATAATGACAATTTTATATCAAATAAACGTATATAAAAAAAACAAAGTAAAATATGATGTTGATAGTATAATAAAAGAAGTATTAGATGTTGATAATGAATTTGTAAAAGAATGTGTGTATGGAGTACAAACATATTTAAATGAAATAGAAGCATTAGCCAATAAACATATGAAAAATTGGACTATCGATAGATTAGGAAATACCGATCAAGCCATAATTCAACTAGGAATCTATGAACTAATCTATACTGATACCCCAGATGTTGTTTGTATCAATGAAGCTGTTGAACTTGCTAAAATATATAGTGATGATGCCGTAAAAAAAATGGTCAATGCCATTTTAGATAGTATCGCAAAGGAAAAAGAAAATGAATGATAAATACTTAACTGTAACTGCTATTACTCGTTATTTAAAACATAAATTTGAAATAGATGATAATTTAAAAACAGTTTACCTAAAAGGAGAAATATCTAACTTTAAAGCCCATACTACAGGACATTTATACTTTTCTTTAAAAGATGAAACAAGTAAAATAAACGCTATCATGTTTAGAAACAATGCTCAAAATTTGACATTTGAGCCCAAAGAAGGAATGAAAGTAACTGTAACTGGTTCCATCAGAATATATGAAGCCAGTGGTGGTTATCAAATATATGTAACTAAAATGGAAGAAGACGGTTTAGGAAACTTATATTTAGAATTTTTAAAAAGAAAAGAACAACTAGAAAAAGAAGGATTATTTGATCCGAAATATAAAAAACCAATTCCTAAATACCCCAAAAAAATCGGAATAGTAACCGCTAAAACTGGGGCGGCTATAAGAGATATATTATCAACAATCGAAAGAAGATACCCTTTATGCGAAACCTATTTGTTTCCCGCTTTAGTCCAAGGAGAAAATGCGGCAATTGACATCAAAAATAAAATCGAACAAGCCAGTACTTACGACTTTGACCTTTTAATAGTTGGTCGGGGTGGCGGATCATTTGAAGACTTAAACGCATTCAACGATGAAGGTGTGGCTCGGGCAATATTTGCTAGTGAAATACCAATAATCAGTGCCGTGGGTCATGAAATAGACTTTACAATTGCCGATTTTGTTGCCGATTTAAGAGCCCCAACTCCAACTGGAGCGGCGGAAATGGCTGTACCTAATCTATTAGATATCAAAGGAAATCTAGCCCAATATACCATTAGAAGTAAAGAGGCTATCCAAAAAAAATTAAAAATTTTAAAATTAAAATTAGAAAAATGTAAAGACTCATTTTTAGTAAAAAATCCTGAATTATTATTTCAAAATCAACGTCAAACTTTGGATTTAAACCAAGAAAAATGTTTTAGACTAATACAAGATAAACTTCAAAATATGCGGAATATTTTAGCTAGATATCAAATGAATTACATTATAAATAATCCTCAAGTATTATATGAAAAACAAAGAAAACAATGGTTAACCTTAACCGAAAAACTCGAATTAGTGAATCCATTATCCATTTTAAAAAAAGGATACTCTTTAACTTATAAAGAAGATACCATTTTAAAAAGTATCAAAAATGTTAAAAAAGATGATTTAATAACCATTAAATTAACCGATGGAAGTATAAAATGTACAGTAAAAGAAAAACTAAAAAAAGAAAGGAATTAAAATGAAAGAAAAAAAATTTGAAGACAAAATGAAAAAACTTGAAAAACTAATTAACGATTTAGAAAATGGTGAAATAGACTTAGAAAAATCCATTGAAACATATACCGAAGCTATGAAACTGATAAAAGAATGTGATACCGAACTTACCAATATGGAACAACATATCAGTAAAATAGTAATGGAAAATGGTCAAATAGAAGATTTTAAAATCGAAGAATAATTGGTAAAAATTACAAAACAAAACATCTTATAATGTTAAAAAAAATAATCATAATAATAGAGTAGTCTGCATTAAAGGAGAGATGTTTGTGTTTTTAAAATTTAGAAAAACAATGCTCTTTCTTCTTCTTACTTATTTTATTTTACCCATTCAAGTACTTGCCTATTCTAAAAAACTTATTGTCGGAGGTAATTCCATTGGAATTACCATTCAAACCAATGGCGTATTAGTAGTTGGGACTTATTTAGTAAACGGTAAAGATCTAACCAAAGAATCAGGACTTAAAGCCGGGGATCAAATTAAAGAAGTTGATGGAATTAAAATAAGTTCTATCGATGATATGGCCTCCGCCTTTACCAAAAGTGAAGATTTGACAGTAAATATCACTTACATGAGAAAACAACAACTTCAAAATACGAAACTAAGTTTAGTAAAAGATGATGATATTTATAAAACAGGTCTTTACGTAAAAGACCAAGTAAGTGGAATCGGAACTTTAACCTTTATCGATCCTAAAAGTAAAATATATGGAGCCCTTGGTCATGAAATTGACGATACTAGTACCGGGACAATGTTGGAAATCAAAGATGGAAAAATTTATTCATCAACTGTCACCAGCATTGATAAAAGTAGTGATGGCACCCCGGGAAGTAAAAACGCCACTTTAGATACCAAACAAATCCAAGGCGACGTTTCCAAAAATACTATCGGGGGAATATTCGGAAAATATACGGGAAAAATCGATGATGAAGAAACTTTAGAAGTGGCTTTAAAAGATGAAATAAAAATTGGCCCAGCCTTTATAAAAACCGTAGTAAATAAAAACGAAATAAAACAATATGCCATCAATATAATTAAAATAAACAAAAATACCGATAATAAAATAAAAGGAATACTATTTGAAGTAACCGATGATGACCTTTTAAAACAAACTGGCGGAATAGTCCAAGGAATGAGTGGTTCACCAATTATTCAAAATGACAAAATAGTTGGGGCTGTAACTAGTGTAGTTGTCAATCATCCAACCCGTGGTTATGGTATTTTAATAGAAGATATGTTAGAGGAAGCAGAAAAATAGGAATTTACCTATTTTTTTGTTTGAAAACTCCTTTATTCATGGTAAAATTATATTAAGGAGATGGTAAAGTGCAGGAAGATATTATAAATATTGATACAACTAATATGAAAGAAGAAGAAATTAAAATTGTAAACGAAGTATATAAAATAAAACAACAAATTGAAATAAGTCAATTACAAGAAAAAATAAAAGCCAATAAAAATATAGCCGTTCAAGAAAAAATAGAAAACATAACTAATGATACCAAAATACAGGAAAAATATGAAGAAATGCTTAAAAGTACTCCTACAACTTTACTAGGAAAAGTTAATGAAGAATATGAACCAACATTTGAGCAAACATATTTAAAAGAAGAAGATAAAATAAAAAATAAATATCAAGATATTAAAGAAGAATTAGAAAAATATGGAATGTTGTCATCAGCCAGTAAAATTATCGTTATAAAAAACGGAAATGATATCGAAGGTTTTTTAGAATACCAAACTAAAAAAGATGGAGAAAATGTAAAAATTAAAGTAACTAGTTTATACATGAAAGGTCAGAAAAAAGATATAAGAGATGAACTGATAAATAACTTATCAGAACGCATTTCTGATATCAGTTTAAGTGTTGATTTTGATAATGTAATAACCAACAGTTTAAGTTTACAAAGCATTCCGGAAACTAACAATGACATTGTTTTAGATGCTTTAGAACCAGAAGATTTAAACTTACAGTCAATTGATGAAATAACAACTAATCCCGATATTTTAAATAGTTTAAATGCGGAACAATTAAAAGCCATAACCGAACTAGTTCAAAATAGAAAAATCGATTTTATCGATGTTGATAAAGGAATTGGAGTAACAGGAACTAATGAAGTTTTAACCGCTAAAAAGCAAGGGGATGACTATGTCATTGAAAAACCATCAGTTTTAAATGATCCGGAATTTAAAATAGATGATAGTTTAGCTAGTTATCAACCCAGTCCTAAAATTGAAGAAGAAGTAATCGAAGAAAAAGGACCAACTTTAGTAAAAAAAAATACCAATAGAAGAAAACAAGGATATGTCGATGCTCTTATCTTTACCCTTATAACAGGATTTGCGGCCGGAATATTAACTACTTTGTCATTTTTAATAATATATATAAAACTAGGATAAAAGATGATAGTAGAATACTAAAATCTTTTATTTTTCTATTAGGAGGTAGCATGGAAAAAATAATATTAGTAGATGGAACCAACTTGGTATTTCGTAGTTATTATGCTACGGCATATAGTGGTAATTTAATGAAAAACAGTAAAGGTATGCCAACTAATGCCATTTTTGGCTTTTCCAACATGATCAACAAAATAATTTTAGAAGAAAAACCAACTTATATGGTAGTGGCTTTCGACATTGGAAAAACTTTTCGACATGAAGAATATAAGGACTATAAAGCCGGTCGAAGTGAAACACCAGATGAATTACTAATTCAATTAGATAAATGTAAAGAACTACTTGAATGTTTAGGAATCAAACATTATGCTTTACAAAATTATGAAGCCGATGATATTATTGGAACATTTGCTAGAATGTGTGACAATGATGATAATTTTAAAGGAACTATTATAAGTAGTGATAAAGACTTATTACAACTAATTAGTAAAGATGTCGATATGAAACTTTTAAAATCTAAAGATTATATTCGTTACAATATTGATAACTTCAAAGATGATTGGCAAATAAATCCTGAAAACATAATTGATTTAAAAGCCTTGATGGGTGATAGTAGTGACAATATACCGGGAGTTAGTGGCATAGGAGAAAAAACGGCTATTAAACTTTTAAGTGAATATCAAACATTAGATAATATATATGAACATATTGATGAAATAAAGGGTAAATTAAAAGAAAAATTAGTTAATGATAAAGCCAATGCTTATTTAAGTTATAAACTCGCAACCATCGATAAATCTATACCTTTAACCATTACGATGGAAGATGTTAAAGTAAAAAGAAAAGACCATGATAAACTAAATAAATTTTATGAAGAAATGGAATTTTATTCATTACTAAAAAAAGAACAAAGAAGTGTCGAAGAAGAAATAGAAACAGATAAAATGTTAGAAGAAACTAAAACCAAACCTAAAATAGATGTTAAAATAGTGCAAGATAAACAAGAAATAAAAATAGAAAAAGGTTCTAGTGCTTACTTAGAAATATTGGGAACTAATTATCATACCGCCGAAGTGATTGGAATGATGATTTATCACCCGGATAACAGTTTTTTCATTCCCAAAGATTTATTAAAAGATGGTGTTTTAGAATTTAACAATATCGAAGCCACTTACGATTTGAAAAAAATGTATGTGGCCTTAAAATGGTTGGGTATTGAAGTACCAGCTATTCCTTTTGATACGATGGTAGCGGCTTACTTATTAGACTACAATATTAAAGATGATATTGCCTATTTTGCTAACAACTTAGGTTATTTAATCCCTTTTTATGAAAATACCTTTCCTAAAAAGAAAGGGGTATATGAAAATGTCGCTATAGAAGAAGTGGCTAGAAATTGTTACTTAAAAGCCCAATTTATATACTGCACCAAAAATAATTTACTAGATAAATTAAAACAAGTTGATATGATGGAATTATTTGAAGAAATCGAAATGCCTTTAACTTACGTTTTAGGGGATATGGAATTTGATGGTGTTAATGTCGATAGTAAAGCCTTAGACAATATGCGTTTAGAATTAGATGAAAAAATAGATTTAATTGAAAAAGATATACATAATTTAGCGGGTAGAAATTTCAATATTTCCAGTCCTAAACAATTAGGAGAAATCCTATTTGATATTTTAGGATTGCCCCATGGTAAAAAAACTAAAAATGGCTATTCAACTAATGCCGAAGTTTTAGAAAAACTAAAAGATAAACATCCTATTATATCTTGTATATTAGAATACCGAATGCTTACTAAATTAAAAAGTACTTATGTCGATGGTTTACAACAAAGTATCATGCCCGATGGTAAAATTCATACTATTTTTACTAATACTTTAACTAGGACGGGACGGTTATCTAGTATCGAACCCAACTTACAAAACATTCCCGTTAGAAATGATTATGGTAAAATGATTAGAGAAGCCTTTATCCCTAGTGAAGGAAGTATTATGGTAAGTGGTGATTATTCCCAAGTAGAACTTAGAATATTAGCGCATATGGCCAATGTTCCATCACTGATTGAAGCCTTTAAAAACGATGAAGATATTCATACTAAAACGGCCAGTGATATTTTTAAAATTCCTTTAGACCAAGTTACTAGTAAAGAAAGAAGAATTGCCAAAGCCGTCAATTTTGGAATAATTTATGGGATAAGTAGTTATGGTTTAGCGGAAAATGCTAAAATATCCAATAGTGAGGCTAAGGTATTTATTGAAAACTATTTAAATACTTATCCGGGAATTAAAGAATATATGGATAAAACGATAGCCAAGGCTCATGAACTAGGATATGTTAAAACTATGATGAATAGAAGAAGAATTATTCCTGAACTATCTAATAAAAATTATATGATTAGACAAAGTGGGGAAAGAATGGCTTTAAATACCCCAATTCAAGGGACTAGTGCTGATTTAATCAAAAAAGCCATGGTCAATATCCATCGTAGATTGAAAAAAGAAAATTTTAAAAGTAAAATGATTTTACAAATTCATGATGAACTTATTTTTGATACTAAAATAGAAGAGTTAGAAAACTTAACCAAACTTATTAAAGATGAAATGGAAAATGTTATTTCTTTGAAAGTACCATTAAGGGTAGAAATTTCATCTGGTAAAACGTGGTGTCAAGCCAAATAAAACAGAATATATTATTACAGGTGATATGATGAATAAAAGCACGAAAGTTATGTTAAAAAGTGTTATTGGTAATGCCTTTTTGGTTATAATGAAGATGATTTTTGGAATTGTTTTAAAATCATCTTCTTTATTAGCTGATGGTATTCATTCTTTAAGTGATTTTACAACTGACTTTGTCGCTATATTTGGGAATGTAATGTCGGCCAAACCCGCTGATGAAAAACATCCGTATGGTCATGGAAAAATAGAATATATTACAAGTATTTTTATTGGGGTATCAATTATATTAGTAGGATTACTTCTTTTGTTGGAAAATGGTAAAAGTCAAATAATTATACCCAGTAAATATGTAGTAATTATTATAATATTGGTTATTTTTATAAAGTATTTGTTATCAAATTATTTGATAAGACAAGGTAAGAAATTAAACAATGGTATTTTAATAGCCAGTGGTAAAGAAAGTAAAATGGATGTTTACAGTTCTTTTGTTGTTTTATTTTCTAGTATTTGTATGCAGTTGTCTAGTAAGATTACGATATTAAAATATGCGGATAAAATAGCGATTATAATAGTGGGTATTTTCATAATTAAAACGGGTTTTTTACTGCTTAAAGAAAATTTAACTATGGTTATCGGTTCGGAAGAAGAAAATGAAAAAAGAAAAGTTTTTTTAAATGATTTATTATTAAGTCATGAAGGAGTTTTAGAAATATCTAATTTACAAATTCTAAAGTATGGTTCTTATGATGTGGTTTTTATAACTTTAGTTATGCAAGGGGAAATATCTTTACAAGAGGCTAGTATATTATCAAGACATTTAGAAGATGAAATAACTAATTTAGATAATAAATTTAAATTTGTTAGTGTTAAAATTGTATCTAAGGAAAAATCTAAATAATTTGGTTTAAAAGGTTTAATAACTTTGATATTTGTGTTATGATTTATTTAGGGAGTGGTTGTATGAAAAAAGTTATTAAACTATTTTTGTTTATTTTTCTTTTTTCTATTTTTACAAGTTCGGTTAAAGCAGAAAATAGAATTTTACTATCTTCACCAGTTATGGAAGTGGAAAATGGTAAAGATATTACTGTTTCCATTGATTTTGCTTTAGAAAGTAAACAGTATATTTCTAGTGCTAGATTAAGTTATGATCAAAATGTTTTTGAAAGTATTAGTCAAAGTAATTTTATTTTAAATGAAGATTCTAATTGGTCTAACATTGTTTATAACGATACTAATAAACAATTTATTTTAACTAATAATACAGGTGATAAAATAAATGAAACTTTAAAAATTAAGTTTAAAGTTAAACCGAAAACATCAGTTTTAAAAACAACCATTTCTTTAAATAATATAATGATTACTGATGGTAAAGTTGAAACTAAATTAAAAGATGAAAAAATAGAATTAAATGTCAGTAAAAATAATGAAGTTAAGGCGGAAAGTAAGATAGATGAAGGGCAGATTAAGGAGTTGAAAGTTAGTAGAAAAGATTCCTTCAAAATTATTGTTTGGGTTTTTCTGGCTATTTTAATTGTTATTATAATGGCTATTTATAATGTCGTTTATGAAAGTATTTTTAAATATTCGGTTTTGGAAAATAAAATGGTTGTAAATACCCTGCTTTTTTTAGAAATTGTTATATGTGCCTTTTTAGCCGTTTATTTTAAAAATAACCGGGGAGATGTTAATCAGGATACTAAAACTGATTACCAAGATACGTTAGATATTATCAATTATATTTTAGATGTAAAAAACAATATTGAAGAAGAGCCTAAAGAAGAAGTAACAGAAGATGCTTCGAAGATGGATATAAATCACGATGGGAAAGTAACCATTAAAGATGCCGCTATAACGATAAAAAAATCTTTAAAAAATAATTATAAAGTTGTTTTAAGTAAATTAAGTTTAAGTGATTATACAGTAAATAAAAATAAAAATATTACTTTAAATTTTAAGGCTGATGTTACGCCTTATACTAGGGTTAAATATATTTATATAGATTCTTTAAAATATAAGGCTAATTATACTAAAAATAATCAATATACAGTTAGTTTAAGTGGTTTAAATAAGACGGGTATACATCAATACAAAGTTAGTAAAGTAGTTTTAGATAATGGAAAAAGTTTTAAAGTAAGTCATCAAATAAGTGTCGATGTTTTAAAAGAAAAACCATCTTTAAGTGATTTTAAAATGCAAGAAAAAGATGATGTTTTAGAAATTACTTTTAATTTAAATGATAAAGATGATAGTATAAAAGAAGCCAATATAACTCTTTTAGATAATCAAAATATAGTTTATAAAAATAAAGTCAAAAAAGGGTATAATAATTTAAAGATAAAGATTGCTAAAAATAAAACTTACAATTTAAAAATTGATGCTTCTTATCTTTTAAGTAGTAAAGAAAAAGTTGATAATGTTAACTTATTAAATAAAAAATTTAATAGTACGAAAAAAGTGAATTTGGAAGTTAAAGATTTAAAGGTACCCAATATAGTTACTTTAAATAATAAATTGGTAATTACTTTTTTAGCAAATTTAGATATTAAAGAAGTAATTATTGATGATATTAAATATCCAGTTATTAAAGATAAGGATTTATATAAAATAGAGCTTGCTAATTTATCGTTAGGTAAACATAATTTGAATATTCAAAAATTTATTGATAAAGATAATCAAGAGTATGATTTTAATAAAAATTTTGAATATACGGTTTTAAAAAATAAACCGGTTATTACAGTATTAAATATAAAAGAAGATGAAACTAGTAAAACATTGACAGTTGATTTTAAACTGGATGATATCGATAATACTGTGGAAAAAATAGTGGTTAATTTAAAGAATGAACAAAAAGAAGTTATCGATACTAAAGAAGTAACTAAAGAAAAGCAAGTTATATTTAAAACTGCTGATTCAAAAGTTTATAATATTGAATTTTTGGTAAAATATGATATAGATGGAAGTCAAAAATATCAAGAAGAAGTTTTATTAAATGAAGTATTTACTTCTAAAAAAGAAGTTGATGAAATCCAACCAGAAAAGCAAGAAGAAGTGGAAAAAATAAAAGAAAAAAATTCAATTGAAGAAGAACCTAAAGAAGTTCAAGAAACAAATGAAGAACCGCAAAAAGAAGATTTACCTAATCAAGATAAACAAGAAAATACTATTTTAGTAAATCAAATTAAAGAAGATGAGAAGAAAAAACGTTTAGCAACTCTTTAAAAAATAATAGGAAAAAGTAGGTGAATAAATGAAAACTGAAATGTGGCTTATTTGGAAACAGCCGGAAACTAGAAGTAGATATAAAATTGGAATTTTAAATTATGATAATAATATTTATACTTTTTCTTATGATGATACAGAATTAAAAGAAGCAATGAAGGTTGGTTTTGATTATTTTCCTGGGTTTGAAGATGTTAAAAAAATATATACTAGTAAAGAATTATTTACTAATATTTCTAAAAGATTACCTAATAAGAAAAGAGCCGATTATTTAGAAATTTTAAATTCATATAATTTAAAAAATACTTCAACTGATTTAGAAATTTTAAAAGCCACCAAAGGAAGATTACTTACCGATAATTATGAATTTGTTTTAGCCTTTGATGCTTCGAAAATTGAATTTGATATAGCGGGAACAAGACATTGTCCTGATGTTAAAAAATGTAAAAAAATAATTAGGGTTAATGATAAACTAATTTTAGAATTGGATTCAGAAAATAAATATGATAAATGGGCAATTAAAGTGTTTTTATCTAAAGATGGTCAAAAACTTCATTTGGGTTATGTTCCGCGTTATTATTCTAAACAATTGACTGAAATGTTAAAAAGTAATATAAAATATTCGGCTATGGTACAAAGTCTTAATTTTGAAAGTGAAATTAGTGATGAAGAAATTAACGCCAATGTAAAATTGATTTTTAATAAATAAGGAGGATCTATAATGTTAGATATTAAATTTGTAAGAGAAAATGTTGATAAAGTAAAAGAAAATATTAAGAAAAAGTTTCAAGATGAAAAATTGCCTTTAGTTGATGAAGTTGTAGAAATAGATAAAAAAATAAGAGATTTAAAATTAAAAGGTGATAATTTAAGACAAGAAAGAAATAGTAAAAGTAATGAAATTGGTCTTTTAATGCGTAATAAAAAAATTGAAGATGCTAATAAATTAAAAGAGGATGTAAAAAAAATAAACGATATTTTAATAGATATAGAAAAAGAAGAAACTATATTACAAGAACAAATCAAAGAAAAAATGATTATTATACCGCAAATGATTGATGAAAGTGTTCCTATTGGTAAAGATGATAGTGAAAATGTGGAAATTGAAAAGTTTGGTAAACCAGTTGTTCCTGACTATGAAATACCATATCATGCAGATATTTGTGAAAATTTAAATGGTTTGGATAAGGACAGTGCTGGCCGAACTAGTGGAAATGGTTTTTATTATTTGATTGGTGATATAGCTAGACTTCATGAAGCCATGATTAGTTATGCTAGAGATTTTATGATCGATAAAGGTTTTACTTATTGTATTCCACCATTTATGATTAGAAGTGATGTAGTTACTGGTGTTATGTCATTTAAAGAAATGGAAAATATGATGTATAAAATAGAAAATGAAGATTTATATCTAATTGGTACAAGTGAACATTCAATGATTGGTAGATTTAAAAATCAAATAATTAAAGAGGAGGATTTACCAATTGCTATGACTTCTTATTCTCCTTGTTTTAGAAAAGAAGTAGGGGCTCATGGTTTAGAAGAAAGAGGACTGTATCGAGTTCATCAATTTGAAAAACAAGAAATGATTGTTTTATGTAAAGAAGAAGATGCTATGGATTGGTATAATAAAATGTGGTCTTATACGGTAGAATTTTTTAGAAATTTAGATGTTCCAGTTCGAACCTTAGAATGTTGTAGTGGCGATTTGGCTGATTTGAAAGTTAAATCTTGTGATGTTGAGGCTTGGAGTCCAAGACAACAAAAATATTTTGAAGTTGGTTCATGTTCTACTTTGGGTGATGCTCAAGCCAGAAGACTTAGTATTAGAATGAAAACAGAACAAGGTAATAAATTAGTAGCAACTTTGAACAATACGGTTGTGGCTTCGCCAAGAGGACTAATAGCAGTAATAGAAAATAATTATCAAGAGGATGGAAGTATATTGATTCCCAAAGTGTTACAACCATACATGGGTGGAAAAGAAAAAATAGAGAAGAAGTAGACTATTTAATGTCATTGTAAAAAAGTGGCAAAAATGCAAAAAAAATACAATGATTATATTGAAAAACAATTGTATATTATGATACAATGTCATTGTAAAAAAGTGGCAAAAATGTCAAAAAAATACAATGGAGGATTAACTATGAAACAAATACAAAGAGATATATATTTAAATAAATTAATAAATAGAAAAGAAAATGGTATGATTAAAGTAGTTACAGGAATAAGAAGATCAGGTAAATCTTATCTATTGGATCCAATTTTTAAAGATTATTTAATAAACAATGGTGTTAGTGAGAATCATATAATTAAACTTAATTTAGAAGAAAGAAAAAATAAAAAATATTTAGATCCTGATGTACTTGATGAATATATTCGTAGTTTAATTATTGATAAAAAGATGTATTATATAATATTAGATGAAATACAAAAGGTTTCTGATTTTGAGTCTGTATTAAATGGTTTTTTACATATAGAAAATGTTGATGTATATGTTACTGGAAGTAATTCTAAGTTTTTATCATCTGATATAGTAACAGAATTTAGAGGTCGTGGTGATGAAGTAAGAGTTTATCCTTTATCTTTTAAAGAATTTACTTCTGCTTATAAAGGAACTAAAGAAGAAGCTTGGAATGAATACCTAGTTTATGGAGGTATGCCTTATATTTTAACTAAAAAAACAGAAGAGGAAAAAAGTTCATATTTAAGTAATTTGTTTGAAACAGCATATTTAAAAGATATAATTGAAAGAAATAACATTGAGAGAGAAGATGTTTTAAATGATCTTGTAAATATTTTATCTTCATCAGTCGGATCACTTACTAATCCGACCAAATTAGCAAATACATTTGTTAGTAATAAGATTAAAGATGTTAATGTTCAAACAATAACATCATATATTAATTATTTATTAGATTCTTTTTTAATCAATAAAGTTGAAAAATATGATATTAAAGGAAAAAAATATATATCTACTCCAAGCAAGTATTATTTTACAGATATTGGGCTTAGAAATGTTAGAATTAACTTTAGACAGTTAGAAGAAAATCATTTAATGGAAAATATTATATATAACGAATTATTAGTAAGAGGATATAATGTTGATGTTGGAATTGTAGAAATAAGAGAAAAAAATAAAAGAAAACAATTAGAAGTTGATTTTATATGTAATCAATCTTATAAAAGATATTACATTCAATGTACTTTGCATTTAGACGAAAGAGAAAAAACTATTCAAGAAGAAAAGCCATTACTTAATATTGGAGATAATTTTAAAAAAATAATTGTAGTAAAAGATAATATTAAATCTTGGTATACAGAAGAAGGTATATTAGTAATTGGAATACAGGAATTCTTGTTAAATCAAAATAGTCTAGATTTATAGTATATAGAGACAACGAGAAATACTGTAGTAGCTAGTACAAGAGTCTTAATAACAATAATAGAAAACAATTATCAAGAAGATAATTCAATAAAACAAATTAAATTATATATAAATATAATTGAAGAAAAATGCCACAAGTGGCAAAAATCTTCAATGAAAAAGTTTTTTCAGTAAAACAAAAAATTAAACTGAATACTCATATAGTTATTGACCAATGTGAGTATTTAATTTAAAATTATAATAGTTTATGTTACACATAAGGAGTAGATTAAGTCATCAAATATAAAAAGGTAATATTCTAATTTTGGAGGTTTAGATATATGGATGAGGAAATAAAAAAAAGAGAAATAAAAGTAGCCAAAATTATAAAAAATTCTTCAAGTATTCTACGTAATTCTATTATTTCTCTTTTTATTTTGTTGTTTGGGTTAATTATTTGGGGTGTACTTTTATTTATTTTTGATAAATATAGTCATATAGTATGGCAATATAATAAACTTATTTGGGACATTACAAGGTATTGTATAATTACTTCTCTTATATTAGATGCCGTTTTAGCGATAATATGTCTTATTATTATATTTGTTGTATCTTTACGTAATAAAAATATGTATAAAAAATATCAAAGTAATTATAATAATCCCGATGATATAGGAAAAGCCAATATTGCATTAACAGTTCAAAGTGTCTCAAGTCTTGCTGGTAATAAACTTGTAGAAACTACTGCTGGTCTTTCGCAAACAAAATTTGCCATAGGTTATCTTAATAATATAAATAGTGCAATGAATAAAGTTTTATCTTCTTATGGCGAAAAAACTAATGGAACTAAAACAAGATTTATTCCAATTATTGTAACTATAATTTGTATGATAACTTTGATAGTTTCTACCATAATAAATGGTATTGGCAAAAAAAATTATTTAGAAAATCATATTATATCATCTAGAAAAGAAACTATAGAAACAATAAAAAATGCGTATAAAGGTAGTAGTTATTACTCAGATTTAGATTATTATGTTTTTGAACGTGATAATTATGATACATTTATTATAAAATATAATGGAATGAAAATGTCTTTTAAATTAGATGATGATGGTAAAGTTGAAAAACTAGACTATTATTTTATAGTAGAAACGGAACAAGAAGATTTAATTAGTAAATTTAATGCCAAAAATATAGAACAAACAATAAAAGAATTACATAGTGAAATTAGTAATTTTTCTGATGTTTTTCTAAGTCCTGATATCGCTAATAATAGTATTATTTTCTCTGATGAATTAAAAGAAAAAATAAATCAATTTAAAAATGAATATCAAACATATACTGAAAGTGTAGATTATTCAACTGAATATTTAACCACTATTGATAATACTGAATATAGAAATGTTATGTCTGTTGAGTTTTATAAAAGTTCAGCCGATGAAAAATATAACGAATTACATTTTTATTATCATATATTAAAAAAGTAGATAATAAAGAAAGTAAAATATATATACAGAAAATTAGTAGTTAATTAAAGAGTCTTAATAACAATAATAGAAAATAATGATTATTTGAAACTACATAAGAAGTCAGCTTTGACTTCTTTTTTTCGATAAATCGAAAAAAATATAAAAATAAAAAAGTTTTTCCAATTCAACCAAAAAACTTTATATTTGATAATTTTTGTTATATAATATCAATAAAGAGGTGAAATGCTATGTTAAAAAGGAATTACTATTTAGATAAAATTAGAGATTTTTATTATGTAAATTCACTAATAAAAATTTTGTGTGGATTAAGAAGAAGTGGTAAATCTGTAATATTACAACAAATAATAGAAGAGATTAAAGAAAGTGGTGTTAAAGATGATCATATAATATATATAAATTTTGAATCACTTGATTATGCTAATATAACTAATGCAATAGAATTAAATAATTATATTAAGAGTTTAGTACAAGATAAAGAGGTTTATTATGTATTTTTAGATGAAGTTCAAAAAGTAAAAGAATTTGAAAAAGCTATCAATTCTTTACGAATTACCAATCAATTTAGTATTTTTATTACTGGTTCAAATAGTAAAATGACTTTTTTAGAACTATCAACAGATTTATCAGGTAGATATGTAAGTTTTAGAATTAACCCTTTATCATTTAAAGAAGCAGTCCAAATAACTAATACAAAACCAGAGAATTATTTTGATTTATTATTAGATATTTTTGAATGGGGAACTTTACCCCAAAGATTTCTTTTTGAAAATAATGATTCAAGAGAAAATTACATTAGAGATGTTTACGATTCAATACTTCTTAAAGATGTTGTAGATCGACTTGGAATATCGGATGTTACTTCATTTAATAAAATTCTTCAATATGTTTTAGAAACCGAAACAAGAGAATTTTCTGTAACAAATGTGTTAAATTATTTAGAGAAAAATGACAATAAAGTTGCTACAGATACATTGTATAAATATTTAGAAGCACTTTGTTCAACTTTTATCGTTAATCGAGTTTATAGATATGATGTAAATGGAAAAACTGTTTTGAAATCTTTAAATAAATTTTATGCTACAGATTTAGGTGTAAAAAGAATTAAAACTAATAGTAAAGAAATTAACTACTCACAAGCTTTTGAAAATTTGATATATAATGAGTTAATAAAAAAAGGATATGATGTTTATATTGGTAAAACTAAAGAAGGTGAAATAGATTTTATAGCATCTAAAAATAAAAATGTTAAATATATTCAAGCATGCTATGATTTATCAAATGAAGAAACTAGGAATAGAGAGTTTAATGCCTTTAATAATATAAGTGACAATTATCCTAAATATGTAATTTCAACTAACAAAGAAGATTATTCTCAAAATGGAATTAAACATCTTAATATTTTTGATTTTTTAATGGATGATCAATTTTAATATTTATTTATATATATTAAAATATTGTGATACTTCTTTTTTCTTATTTTAATTTATAGTGACATTTATGATGACATTTATAGTGACACATATGATAATAGAAATAAAGAATTATGATGGATGTAAATTCAAAAAGATAA
>CANQHO010000021.1 GCA_947623815.1 uncultured Bacilli bacterium
TTTTCTTAAATTTCGATATCCTCTTATTTTTATTTTTTTTAATTTTGGTAAGGTTATAGTTTTATTTTCTAAATCTAGTTTAATATTTTCATACACTTTTTCTTTATATGTACTTTTTATATAATTGGTACGATAAGTTTGTTTTTGGTTTTTACTTTTATATTTTGGATAACCAGTTTTTTCTTTAAAAAATTTTTGAAAAGCATTATCTTGGTTAAATAATGTTGTTCTTAAAGCCATACTATCTATTTCTTTTAAGAAGGGAAACTCTTTTTGGAGATTTTTTAAATCATTGATAGTGTCATAGACACTAAGATATTTATGATTATTTTCATAATTTTCAATTCTTTTATTTAAATAATAATTATAAGTTAGTCTAGTACAACCAAAAGTTTTATTGATTATTTCTTTTTGTTTACTATTAGGATACAATCTAAATTTGTATGCTCTATTTATAATCAAGACCATCACCACCCATTGAATCAACCATAACATACATATGTTTACTGTGTCAACCTATTTTAACCAAAATTTTAAATTTATTTTAGTTGTTTTTATTTTCTAATTTACGAAGCACTTTCCTGAAATACAAGAAAAAAAGGATATAATTATCCTTAATATCTATTTTTCAAAGTAACATATATCCCGGCAATAGCAATAACTCCCGTTCCAATAACAAAAGGTATAACATTTTTCTTCTTCTTTTTCTTAGTTCCAGTACTAGAATCATTGTTATTTTTAGCATTATTACTTGAATTATTATCTGATGTAATACCATCATCTAATATATTATCATCAGTAGTTACTTGTTCATCTAAAGTATTTTCTTTATCATCAGTTGCATCATCGGTAATAGTAGAACCTTGTTGATTACCACTTATAGTCGCAATATCAGGATTACTATTATTTGATGAACCTGCGTTAATTTTAGAATTATCGATAGATGGTGTTTTTTTACTATATGATTTACTAGTTACTTTAGAACTAGGACTTTTTTGAATTTCTTTTTTTGCAGGTTTAGGACTAGGTATAGGATCAGGTTCATATTCTTCGATTTTATCATCATCTAACTTACTTATTGTATAACTGAATTCTTGCTTATTTTCATTTAAATCTAATTTTTGCGAATTCCAACCATTATCAACTATTTTTAAAGTTGATGGGGTTAAAGAATAATTTACGGTTGACATAGCAGTTGAGGCTAAAACTATATTACCCAAATTTAATTCTTTGCTTTCATTAAGTAAGTTATGACTAGTTCCAATTCCCCCAGCCGTAACCCGAACTGTTAAAAGTTTAGAATTTTTATCATATTTATAATTGCGAATAGCCTTTTTACTAACTATATTATTGTCAAAACTAAAGTTTTGGACGTTGACGTTACCATTAACTTTAAAAGCAACGTCAACTCCACCAACAAAACCTTCTTCAAAATGTAATTTAGTATTTATATTCCCATTACTTGTTTGTTTTAAAGTAACTTTAGTTTCCGCTTTAGCGGGAGCAATAAAAGTTAATAAACTAAGTAAAATTGTTGTTGTTAATAAAATTGTTTTCTTCATAATTTCACCTCTATTTTTTATTTAAATCTTCATTGGTAATATTGATACTTGGTAATTCGCTATAATCTTTTAAATTGCCAACTGATAATGATGTACTAGTAAGTCTTTGACCAACTGGAATAGTTTCTCCATCTTTGGTTTCATAATCGTTAACTCGATATAAGTATGCCCGAACATTGGAAGTATTCTTTTTCATACTTTCGTATTCTTCTTCCGTCATAACATACATCCAAGTACCTTCAGCCACTTCATAAACAGCCTTATTATCATCTAGTTCCGCAAATAGCAATTGATATCCATCATAGACATTATTTTCGTTAGTTGCATCAGCAATTGTCAAAATATTAAAGGTTGGACTACCAGTATAATTTCCTTTAAAAATTACAGAACCGGCTTTAATAGTATTTTCCCCATTTTCACAATCTTTTGCATCAGTTGCATAACAGAAATCTTTAGTTAATTTACCAACATCTGGGGTATTACTATCCTTAGTTGTTGTTATATCGATATTATCATTTGGTGGTGAAATTAAGTCTATTTCTTTACCTGATAATCCGTTTTTATTACCTACTGATTCAATTTTTACATAAGAACAATCATAAGTCCATAATTGATTAGTATTTTCACTACCTTTATTAGTGAAATAAATGGTATCAGTATAATTGTTTTCTTTAGTTAAGTTAAAGGTTCCAGTTTTAACTTCTTGCCAGTTATTTTTATCACTACTTACACTAATTTTATATTTAGTGATAGTATTAGCCATTAAGTTATCACCATCAGTTGCTGCTTTATATTCAATTCCAGTTAAAGAGAATTGATCATTTAAACTAATAATAACATAAGCATCATTATTATCGGTAGTTGTATTTACTTTATCACCGTGATTTATGGTAGTTATTTTTTCATTTCCATTAAAGTAAGTATCATCTTTTCCATCGATTAGTTTATTGATAGACAGTTTAGAATAATCCATTTTAGCATCTTCTAAATCGATGATTTCTCCTTTTTCTTTGACATTTGATTCAATACTAAAGGTATCTTTTACTACTGTTCCTTTATGCGATATTTTAACTTCTTTTAAAGTTTTTGGTTTGGTTTTATTTAATAAGTAATCATAAGCAACTACTTCATAAATATACGCTCTATTGTTTTCGGCACCAATGTTATCGACAAATGTTTTATTATCTTTAGTGACAAAACCAACTGATGTACCATTTCTTAAAATTTCATAACCTAAAATTTTATCTTCTTCTTTATTTACTCCTAAGTTAATTGTTACTCTTTTATCTTCACTACTTGCTTCAGCTATACTAGCATCTACTGTAACATCATTAGATATTTTAGCATTTTCTAAATTGCTTAAATTCTTTAAACGGTATCTTCTGGCTTCATCATTTAAGTAGTAAATAGCCTTATTTTCTTTTTCGATTTTTTTACCATCGGCTATTTCGATTTGTTCTATTTCATTTTTTAAAGTAGCCGCTTTTTCACTTGAAGGTTTAAGTCCCCAAGTAGCAAAATAATCAATTAAGTTTTTCTTAGCCGCCATACTAGCAAATAGTATGGTTAGTTCATCTCTCGAATAATTGTTAGTATTTTTATATTCTCTCGCTATTTTGTTTACTTTCGCAAATATTGAGTCTTTGTCAGTAAATGTTTTGTTATCATCATACGCTAAGTGTAATTGCCAATACATACCTAGTTGAACAAAGACATTTTGATCTCTACCAGTAGTGTGAGATGTTACTTTGTTGTATATTTTATCGTATATTTTACTGTTTTCTAATCTAGTTTCATCTTTGTCATTACTAGATTGGGCAAGTAAGGCATATATATTGTTGGTAACTTCGGCAAAAACGGTACTTTTTTCGTTAATTTGATGGCCAACTTCATGAGAAATACCCCATCCAAAGTAACCAGTTTTATCATCACTATGACGATTAGCCTGGATTAAACCAGCAATTGAACCATATTCAATTCCTATATGGAATCCTCCGGCATACATAAATGCACCATAGAACATCCGCATATAACGAATATTGATTCTTGATTTAGTCATACCGTTGGCATCTTTAGCATCTACATCTGAACTAAATCCTTTTTGCCGATAGAAATAAAGCATCATTTCATCGAAGGCTTCCGTACTTTCATAAAGACGATTTATTTTGTCATTTTCGTTTGTTAATTCAGCGTTAATAGCATTTTCTACAGCCACACTTGATACAGAGAATAATCCGTATTTAGTAGCTATTTCGGTTGCTCCTAAAACGCTGGTATCATTTTTAAATGTTTTACCCTCTTTAGAATAAGTTTCTTTTAAAGAGGCATTATAATTTTTAAGTTCGTCAATGTATGTTTTTATTGCATTTTTTTTATCTGTTTCGTTATCTAATAAACTAGTATCCAAAACTGGTATTTTATGTCCCCCACTTACTCTTAATTTAATTGGGTTTTTCGTATCTGGAGTACCAGTATATCGAACGTATAAACTTCCGCCCCCTTCGGCTTCATCTTCATCGACACTAGTAATTTTATCAATTTTGATAATATTTTGTCCTTTAGTTAGTTTAACGCTTTTTGACCAAGCACTTGGTTGAGCATAGTGTTGCGTATAAACTAATTCGGCATTGACATTTCCTTTACTACCAACATAAACGTTTAATGTTTCACCTGGTTTAGCGACAATTCCTAGTGGTTGATAGTCATTTAATGTCATCGCAAATCCTTTATTACCATTATAAGCGTTAGTGATTTCTGAATTCATCGTAATAACATCTTTACTAGCATTTTTATCGTTTAGTATTTTTTCGGCATATTCTAGATCCATTAAAACACTATCGCGATATGGTGAATATTCATCATGATCTTTTTGATTAGCCCTATTTCTTAAATTATCTATTTTAGCTTGGTCGACATTTTCGTCTAGTTCAATTCTTAAATCATCGGTAAATAGATTAGCCACATCGTCAACAAGTGAGTCATATTCATATAATTTAAGTTCTGATACCTGGATTTTTCTCATAGATGCAACAACAGTAAGTCCTAATTGAACAGCATTGGCTTCAATTGGATCTTTTAATTTGGCTACATAATATTTACGACCATTTTTATCTTTTTTAGATGACAAAGTTCCCCGAACACTCAAACGGTTGGCTTTAGTTTTTTCACCATCATTATTCCAGTATCTCAATAAGAAATCATTATTGTTTGCTTCTTCTTCATAAGAACCTGATTTATAACTATAGGCATATTCGTCTGGAACAGTTATAACAAATTCATCCATTGTGTATTTATTATCTAATTCAACAATTGGATAATAATTATTTCCATTATAAGTTCCTGAAGTCCAGTCATTTAATTGCCAATATGACATGAAGTCATCATCAACCATTGAAAATTTTCCACCATTAACCATGGTTCCACCAACATTTTCTCCTGCTGTATAAATTACATCTTTTATATGGTTGGTTTTACCATCTAATACGGTATCGTTAATAAGTTTATATTTAGGAGTTATAGTAGCTTCTTTTTTTAATGTTTTAGCCTTCATAATTTGCGAAGCCGGTCCTTCACCGTTTGGATTAACTCCTGTAATATAGGCTTGATATTCGGTGGCAGGTTCAAGACCACGTAATTCAAAGCTATTTTTTTCAATTGGTTCATCGCTATATTTTTTAAATTCTTTGTCGCCAACTTTTTTATAATATAAATTGTAAGTTAAAGTATCATCCATGTCTTTCCATTTAAAGTCAATACCAGAAAAAGTTCCTGTTGCACTTACATCATCTGGTTTTGGTGGTTTTACTTTAGTAGTTGGCATTCCGGTATATTCTGTACTCCAACCAGTTTTCCACTCTCCATTAACGGCTTGCACATATATTTTATATGTTTGATAATTTTTTAAATCTTCAATGGTAAATTTATTATAAGTTGTTTGGAAAATTTTACCACTTTCCATTTTTTTACCAACGATTTTTATTTCATAACCCGTAACATTAGGAACATTAGAAAAACTAACTGTCAATTTTTCACTTTCTGATTCGTCAATTTTAATATTTTTAGGAATACTTAAATCGGCTGGCTTTGGGGCTTCAGTTTTGACATTGTTTAAAAATTCTACTTTGGCAATATCCGCTAAATTATTAGTTTTAGTTCCTGTAATTTTAATTGTAACTTTTTTAACGGCTACTTGCTTTCCTAAAGAAATTGTTATGACATTTTCATCAGCCACTTCGGTAAATTTGTAAACACCATTTTCTTCTTTAGTTATATCTTCAATTGGTTTTTCAATTTTTTCTCCACTTTGGGTTTCAACAATAACTGTCCCATCAGTTGGCATATTTTCACCAACACTAAGTCTTATTTCTTCCATTTCCACCGGTTGGTTGTTTTTTTCCAAGTTAATATCCAAACTAACTGGATTGTCAGCACTAATTGGGGCTTCTTTTTCTGGTTTTAAAGTAACCATTCCTTCGTCGGTAAAAATATTTTCAATATTTCCACTAGATACACTAGTACCGGTCATAGATAAATCGATATTGTTAGTGTCGATAATCGCACTAGTATTTTCGATTTTTACTTTCCCAGATTGCCCATTTATAATGGCGGTTACATAATTTAAATCAGCAATATCGACAACACCGTCTAAATTTAAATCATAATCAGCATCTTTAGTACCGATAGATTTATCGATAGCATCACTATCTTTAGTGTCTACTTTGTTGTCACCATTAACATCACCTAATTCAAACATTCCTTTTTCGTTAGAAAAACTTACTCTTTTGGATGTGTCATCAAGGGTAACATCAGTTTTATAAGTAACAAATTTGTCACCACTAAATTCTAAGGTATATTTACCTTTATTTAAAGAATATAAGTTAATACTTAAATAAACTATATTGTTTTCTTCATCAATACCACTTAATAGATTTCCATTAAAATCTCTTTTAGTAGCGACAATCCGAATATCTTTTTGATTACCTAATTCAATGGTATCATCATAGATTCCGTCTTTTGCTTTAGTAATGGCATTTAAACTAAGACTAGCACTATCTTTAGTATTACTTATTTTAAAAGTAATATTATTTTTACTAGTATTTCGCACTGGTAAAGCCAGATGCGTTTCAATTTCGATATTACCTTTTGGGGTAATAGCATCTAAGGCAACTGTTTTAGGTTGGGGGGTATTTTCTACCGCCAAAACTGCTACAGGTGCAATATCTGTAAATAATATGGTTGCTAATAAAATTAGCGATAAAAGTTTTTTCACTCTTTTCATAAACGTACCTCCTCTATTATCTATATATTTATTATATATTATGCAATTTCTTAAATCAATGATAATTATCTATAAAAAGACAATTTTTTCTTTTTATATTATTTTTCAAGGTGTTAATTTGTGTAAATATTTTGTAAATAATTTAACTTATATTATATTTATATTCTATTTTCTTGAAAATTTTATTTTAACTTAATAAATGGTTGATATTTTTATAATCTTTTTCATCTAGTATTTGAACTCTTAAATGATTGATTCCCATATCATAATAATCTAAATAATCATCTTTAATAATCGGTTTATATAAATAAATATACATAAGATTATCTTTAGTTACTACTGGAAATAAGTTATTATTTTTATCTTTTAAATTAGCTTTATCTAAATTGTATTTTTTAAGTAAATTATATCTGGATACCATTACTTCTGGACGGGCATAAATAATAACTTCCAAATTAGGGTGTTTTTGATATCTTGTTTTGTAGCCTTCCACAATATCTCTAATTTGTTCTTTAGTAAGTTCATAAGATAAAGTTATTTTTTTTACTCCTAAGGAATGTAAAAACGCCACAGTATATGAATTGGTAACATTTAAAGAAAAATCGGTTTCAACATTATCATATTGATAAATACTGCCTAGTTCTGATACTAATAAGGTTTCTTGATGAATTGGAAATTTATTCATTACTCTAGGAAGTTTTAAAATGCAATTTTCTATTGTATAGTATAAATCGACATTGTCGGTATAAACATTGTCAAAATGATGTTTTTTACTGAAAAGGTAATCTTCTTTAGTTTCTAATAAAACGTTCATTTTTCTTTCTTTATTAAAATCAGGTAGTTCAATACTATAGGCTTTTAATGGATGTTCTTTCCTTTTTAATCTAATTTTATCTAATTCCATTATCGCTTCTCTTCTTAAAGCATTTAATTCGTCTATTTTTATAAAAACATCATCACTGCTATCGATAATTAAATTATCAAATATATAAGGAGTTCCCCCTAATTTCTTTATTTGTTGTTCAATTCTTTCTTTGGACGTTTCTTGTTTAATAGCCCTTTCAACTAAATAATTACTTTCTTTATTGATGACATAATTATCCATAATTATTTTAAGTTTAATCGGTTCTCCTACCCTGGCTTGTAATTTACCATCGATATAAATAGTTTTGGGACTGGTATTTATTTTTTCTTGGATGGTTTTAAGAATCATACTGTCCGTAGTTTTTAAAACGATATCGTCTTTATACACATTTTTTTCAACGGGAATAGTTATTATATCCCCATTAGATGCGGTTTTAATCATTTTATTTTGACAAAACATCTTAGTGACAGTAAATCCGATATCTTCATCACTTAATATTCGAATACCATCGTTTATCCGTAAAGGCTTTTTTAAAATAATGGTGGCCAAATGATTTTCACATTTTAAAACTTTACCAATTTGAATACCTAAATGATTAGGACGATATTCGTTAGTGTAATTATCATTTTCTTCATGAAAGATAAAGCCTTTAGTATATTCCCGGTTAAAGATGGCTTGGAGGGTATCGATATCATCTTTACTAACTAAAGTTTTACCTTCTTTAAAATAATTGTTGATAGCCTTTTTATAAATATTAGTAGTTTGATAAACATATTCGCTTTTTTTCATCCGACCTTCTATTTTTAAACTATCTACTCCACATTCGATTAACTGATCTAAATAGGCTAAAGTATTTAAATCTTTCGTACTAAGCAAATATTTTTCTTCGTTATATTTAACATCGTCTTTAACTAGATCATAAGGTAAACGACAACATCCTGCACAGGCTCCTTTATTGCCACTTCTATATCCTTGCATAGCACTCATTAAACATTGGCCGGAATAACTTACACATAAAGCCCCATGAACAAATACTTCAATTTCCATCTTGGTATTTTCTTTAATTCTTTTTATTTCTTCAATAGGAGTTTCTCTGGCTAAAACTACTCTTTTTATACCGAGGCTTTCTAAAAGTTTAACTCCCGCTAAATTGTGGACATGCATTTGGGTGGAAGCATGTAATTCAAGCGTGGGATATTTTTTTCTAATTAAATCCATCATTCCTAAATCTTGAATTATTAAAGCATCGATATCAATAGTTGTCAAATAAGATACATAATCAAAAAATTCTTTTATTTCCTTTTCATAGATAAGGGTATTAACCGTTACATAAACTTTTATTTGATAATTATGGGCTAACATAACCGCTTCTTTCAATTCTTCTAACGAAAAATTAGAAGCAAAAGTCCTAGCTCCATAATATTTTCCACTTAAATAAACCGCATCGGCTCCGCCCGCAATGGCGGCTTTTAAAGCATCCATTGAGCCAACTGGTGAAAGTAATTCTGGTTTCTTCATATCATCACCTACGTTTATTATACCGATTTTTTAAACGATAGACAAGACTTTTTAGAATAAGAAAAAGGAACAAATTGTTCCTATAAAACTATCCGTCTAGCCATACTACCAAGCAATACTCCTAACTTAAATATTACTTGCCCTAATATATCTATTATGGGTAGGAAAAATATAATTAAAAGAAACATCCCGATATATAAAACAAACTTGTATTTATCTTTTAACATAAATTACCTGTATGCATCCGTCTAATAGCCGTTCCTAAACTTCTTCCTAAATCCAAAATAGCATTTATCCCTTTAACAATACTCGATAACATGGCACTAGTAAAACTAGCGCCCCCAACAATATTTAATAATTCTTGTTTTTCCATAATTTCCTCCTATCGACATGGTAGTGGACGAACATAGCCGTCAATCACTCCAATTAAAAATGTAATTGCTCCCCCAATAAAGGCTAGTACACCAAGTTTAAAACCCCCATTTATTTCTTTCAATTGATCATCAGTTAATTTCATTAAATCACCCTTTCTAATTTTTTATTATTTAAATGATATACTTTATCAAACAAATCTTTATTTTCTAAACGGTGGGATATTAAAATTATCGTCATTGATGAATAATTATTAAAAATATCGGTTAAAATTTCCCGCTCTAGTTCTTTATTCATTTGACTAAAGCCTTCATCGATTAAAAGAATTTCAAAATCACAAACTAAGGCTCGTCCCAATAAAATCCTCTGTTTTTCACCACTCGATAAATTATAGCCATTTTCTAAAATCAAATCATCTAAATTAGATGGATTATTTATTTTACACATTTTCACAATTGCCTTTATTTTATCTTCATCCACTTTACTATCCAAAGTTAAATTATATCTTAAAGTACCAGTAAATAAAAAGCCATTGGGATCGATATATCCTACTTTTTTTCTTACACTATCTAAATTATATTGTTTTAATAAGGTACCATTTATATAAATACTATTATCATTTTCTAAATAACCTAATATCAAATGGAATAAAGTACTTTTACCTCCCCCACTCGGTCCATATAACATTATTTTTTCTCCCTTTTTTACTTTCCAAAATAAATTTTTTAAAATTTTATGTTCTGAATTGGGATACGTATAAGTTAAGTCTTTAATTTGGATATTTTGAATCTTTTCTTTTAAAAGTAAAGGTTTAGAATCGGGTTTTTTAATAATATCTAATACCCTTTTAACTGACCATTTACTGTCTAACCATTCATTATAAATATTTAAGATATTATTTAAAGTATCTTTAATATAATCACTTAAAATATAACCCGTAATTAAAGTTGTAAGCGTATAACCTTTAATCCATAACTGCCAAGAAATAATTAAAAAACTAAGTAAAAAAATGGAACTTAAAATTTCTTGAAACAAGGATATTTTGTTTTGAATATGATTAAGCAACTTTATTTGTTTTTGACATGATTGCTCTTTATTTTTAAAATGATACTCTACCTTATTTTCCAAATTATTTCCTTTAACGCTTGAATAACCAGTCAAAGCCTCATAAACAAAATTTTCTTTTAACGAATAAACTTCTTTAGTATCTTCCATAACCGTATTTAATTTTTTTATATACTTAACCATAATCAAACTATAAATTAAAGTAAATACAAGTAAAAAAATACCTAATTCTTTACTAATTATAAAAAGAAAAATAAAAGCGATAACTTGTAAAAGATTAAACACCAAAAGTAAAGTAAACAACATGGTTAGGAAATGGCCAAACGCTTTGGCTTCCTTGATTCTATTTAAAATATCCCCAGTTTGATGATCATGAAAATAAAGATACGGAAGATGAATAATATTAGAAAAAATATCTTGGTTTAATTTGGTATTTATTTTACTTTCTAAATTGAATAATAATTTATTTCTTTTATGAAAAGTAAAACATTTAATAAATATCAGTCCTATTAGTAAAATTCCATAACTAGAAAATAAAGAAAATTGTTTTCTTAGTAATACCGGAATTAAAAAAGATAAAAATATCGCTATTATGATAAACGAAAATGACCAAATAAAAAGCCAAATTAAATCTTTTAGATACCTAAAAAGGTATTGTTTCAAAAGAGGAATGATACTATTTTTTTTATTTTTCTTGATTTTTTTAATTGGAACCAGAGAAAGTACAACATTTCGGTATATTTCGCGCAATTCTTTTTCTTTTATTTTTTTAATTCTACTGGCGGGATCGGCAATTATAAAACTATTTTTTAATACTTTATATAAAACTATATAATGACCATACCCCTTTTCCTTTTCGACAAATAAAATACAAGGTAAATGACATTTTTTTAAACTTGATATTTCTAACTTCATTCCATCGGCTTGAAAACCTATTTTTCGACTAGCTTCTAAAAGATCAAAAGCCCTAACCCCCTTTCTAGTTGTGTTGGTCATTTTCCTTAAAACTTCCATATCATAAAAACCATCATAGTTTTTTATAATCATTGAAAGACAAGCTGCCCCACAATCTTCTATACCCTCTTGTTTTACAAACGCATATTTTTTTATATCTTCACCTCCCTACCTATATATAAGATAAAAAAAAGAGATTTCCTTTTTTTACTCAAAAATTTTTTTAAAAAATAAATTTTTTTAACTTTTCGTCATAATTCGACAAATTGTCAATCAAAAATGCGGTAAAATTCAAATGAGATATTCTATTTTTTCTAAAAAACTGCATCTTTTTGTGTAGTTTTAATGATTTTTTATTACAGTTGTGTAAAAGATTTTCTCAAATTATTTATATATAATTGTATATAGTAGGGATTTTATAAGTGGATAGGAGGAGATTTTATCAATAGGAAAAGTAAAGATATTTTAGCTATCAATTTAAAGTATTATCGATATTTATCTAAACTATCCCAAGAGAAGTTCGCCGAAGCATTAGATACAAATCTTATTTATGAGAACCAATTGGAAAAAGGACGAAGAAATCCATCACTTGATATGTTAGATAAAATATCAGAAAAAATTTCAGAATTATTAGATATCGATATTACTAGTCATGAATTATTACTTTATGATGAGAGTAAAATTATTTATTCTAGAAGAATTGATGGAAAAAAAGACTAAAATATATGAATTTTGATATAATTATGATATACTAAATATCAAAAACATTTTAAGCAAACGAGGTAACCAAATGGCAGTACTTATTATATTGATTATCCTTTTAATTTTATTCTTAATTATTCTATTTATCAAAAATAAAAAATTAGAAACTAGAATAAATCAATTAAATGCGATAGTTGAAAAATTAAATGAAGATTATAATTATACCAAAAAAGAATTAAAAAGATATGAAAACAAAATAAAAAGTTACGAAGAAAATGATTTAGAAATTGCTACTATTAAAATAGGTGATAAAAAAATTAAAAAAAATTACCTATACAAAGGAAAAAGAGTTTTACTGGGTGAATATCAAAAAGCCGTATCCGATAATGCGACTAAAATACTTAAAACTTATGGGTTAATTGTCGATGTTGTTAAAACGGGTGAAGATATTGTTGATAAAATAAAACATGGTTATAAATGTGATATTATTATTACCAATAACACATATAAAGTTGGCTTTGATGGACCAACTACTTTAAAAGAACTAAAAAAAATAAAAGGTTTTGATATTCCTGTTATCGTTCATACGGTAAGTACTAAAAAAAGACACTATTTTATTGATGTATGTGGCTTTGATGAGTATTTAGAAAAACCTATCAGTATAGAAAAAGTAAAACCAATATTGGAAAAATTTTTCAAAAAATAGGACTTTCTTAAGAAGGTCCTTTATTTATTAAAATTTTTATTTTAGTGGTACCATATTTCTTTTCTTTTAAAATGGGATATGAACTTTCAAAAACTTCCTGTTCATATTCACAAATAACTAACCCATTTTCTTTTAACAAATTATTATTTTCAATAATTTCTAAACAAGGTTTTATATAATTATTACTATATGGTGGATCTAAAAAAATAATGTCATATTTTTTATTGGTATTTTTTAAAAACTTTTTAAAATCACTTAACACTAATTTACCATTGGGAATATCTTTAATATTAGTTTTTATTATATCTAAAGCTATTTTATTACTATCGACAAAATCACAGGTTAAAGCCCCATTACTTAAGGCTTCAATACCTAAACTGCCACTGCCGGCAAATAAATCTAAACATTCAGCATCTTTTAAATATGGCATAATTATCGCAAACAATGATTCTTTAACCCGATCCATAGTTGGTCTTGTTCCATCGATGGAAAAACCTTTTAATACTCTACCTTTATATTTACCACTAATAATTCGCATATAACACCTACTTCAAATTGGCCATTAAATTACTGACAAAAGACATGGTATCAACCATTCTTTCAATTCTATCGGATGGTCGTAATTTATAGTATTCTTTGGCTAATTCATTTAATTCTCTAAATCTTTCGGGATTTCTATTTAATATTTTATACCATATGGCATGTTCATGTAAATAGGCTAAAGCCGGAGGATGGTTTTTTAAAGCAAATTGGGTTTTAATATTCATCAGTCTTCAAAGTGTTTATATATTGGTCGAGGTTCATAATTATTAGTTACTTCTTCTTTAGTTCCAAAGTCCTGTAAAACACTTAATACTCTTTCAACACTTTTTATTCCTTCCTGCATTTTATCCATGTCCATATTTTTAAACCAGGTTACTAAATCAGCCATCCCCACGGCTTTTTCTACGTTTGCTTCTTCTTTTTTTAAATATGGTTCCCAAACACTTTCTTCTTCCCCATATAAATCATATAACTCATAAAATTTTTGCCATGTCATATCGCCTTGTTTAACATAACTTACTAATTTAGGATTATCTTTTACAAATGTTTTGAATTGTGGTAACTTACTCATACAATCACCTATTTAATTATATGAAAAAGCCATAACAAAATGCCAAACAAGTTTGACATTATTTTTTAAATAAAATTATTTTTTCTTGTGAATAAAGTATTCTACTAAATATATTAAAAACCAAATAAATAATATTATTAAAACCCATTCTAACACTTCAAATAAAAGACCATCAGCGTATTTATCTAATAAAGCACTAAGTGATGTAGGAATGTAAGTATTAACAAATTTACTGAAAGCCGCAAAGTTTAATTTAGCGGCAATTTTATGAAATAATCTAAAAAATATTTCTAAAATTCCAAATAAATAAACTACTGATTTAAAATCTCTAAATATAAAACCGATTATTAGTATTAAAATTACAACAATAATTAAATCCATGTACGACCACTCCCTATTATTAAGTATAACATATTTTTATAAATATTAAAAGGTCAGTTTATTTCTTTTGAAAAAAAGATTTGAAAAAAGAAATGGTTCCTAAAATGAATATTCCAACTATTATTAAAAGTGAATATACTTTATTTTTAATAGCATAATAGGTGGCATACGTTAAAAAACCAATTATATAAACTAATAAACTTATCCGAAAAATATATTTAAAAATATTAGATATTTTGGGTTTATTCAAAATTGAAAATAAATTTTCTCCTAATATAGCTACGGAACAAATTATAAATGGACTGATTATTATTTTCACCACAAATTGGTTTTGAAAAAAAGCCCAAACTAATATTGTTAAAGTAATTAAAGATACAATTATTTGTCTAATGTTATATATAGTTTTCATCTATTTTTCTCCTTTAAATAATTTAAGAAAGCGGACATAAAATGAAAAAACGTAAGGGAAAATTACCTTATAGAGAAAATTGATATTTAATATTGAATGTGAATATAATTAGTTACTTTGAATATACTATACTATGTCAAGTATGTATTTGACAAGTATACAAATATATGATATATTTTAACTACTCATCTAACTAGTTTAGAAGGAGCATCAGATTAAGGATTGATTAAAATCAATCCTTTTTCCGTTATTATTTATACTTATTATACTCATTTAAAATATCAATTTTTCTATCTTTTCTATCAACTATATAAGCTGTTACTAATTGATAATATTTAGGACGTTTTTCTAAAATCACTATGTAATCATCTTCCTCAAAATAAAATTTAATTCTATCTATTTCTTTTATAAATAGGAATTATTTTTATAAATTTTTTAAATATTTGATAGTATCATAGATACTTAGATATTTATGATTATTTTCATAGTTTTCAATTATTTTATTTAAATAATAATTATAAGTTAGTCTAGTACAACCAAAAGTTTTATTGATTATTTCTTTTTGTTTACTATTAGGATACAATCTAAATTTATATGCTTTATTTATAGTCAAGATCATCACCACCATTGAATCAACTATAGCATACATATGTTTATACTGCCAACATGTTTTAACAAAATTTTAAATTTATTTTAGTATATTTTTATTTTCTCTTTTGCGAAGCACTTCCTAGAATATTAAAAACTTTGAAAAAATTTCTGACAATGAATTCGGTATATATGCTTGTGATTTAAAAAAATTATGAGTTTACATTCAAATAATTTTAAATCAATACAGGTATAAAAGTAACTAATTTATATTATAATATTTAAATTTTTTGTTGCATGAGTAAGGTAAGGGTCAAAAGTGTCAGTCACAAAAAAAGAAGCCGTTCGGCTCCTTTAAAATCAACAAATTTGGAGGGCCTAGTCGGATTCGAACCAACGCATCAGGGAGTTGCAGTCCCATGCCTTAGCCACTTGGCTATAGACCCATTTTACTTTTTGAAACTAATTTTGCTTACAAATATAATTCTACACTAAATATTACTTTTTGTCAAATAGTGTACAGTTTTTTATAACGCTCTTTACATTAAAATATTATGATAAAGGAGAAATTTTATGATTTTATTACACAAAAGTTTAAAAAGAAGTGATGAATTTATGAGATCACTTCGCAAGTTTTTTGAAATAAATTGTAAATTTATCGATGGTGTAATTGAAGTTTTCAATAATAAAATTGGTCAGGGTTTTATTATAAAATTTGACATTTTTTTCTAAATCAGATTCTAAATAATTTGTATTTTCTTTTATATCTAAAAACTCTAAAACAAAAGGATCTTTTACTAAATCTTTACTTGTTTTTAGTATTTGACCTTTTTCCGATAATTCTAATATTTTTTCCTTATCAGCAGATAAAGTTAATCTTTCATATAATAGTGAATCTCTTTGTCTTTGAAGTTCTCTTACACTCCATTTAGAATTAATTGTTTCCTTCATATAAAAACTTCTTTTAAATTCTTCATCTATTTCTATAAGTTCTAAATAATGAGACCAACTCAATTGCGACGACACTGTTGTCGCAATTGGAAAACATACATAAAATTTTCTCATTCTTTCTAAATTTCTTTTGGAAAAACCCTTACCAAATTCAACTGTTAATCTTTGTGATAACTTTTCAAGCACCGCATCACCATAACTTGCCCTTTCATCACCTTGTTGTATTTCCATAATTGCTTTACCTATATTCAATATAAATTAAGCATTTCAGTATTAACAGTTTGATATACTTTATTTCTACTATTTATAACTAATTCCTTTATGTCGTCAAATATGTGATTTATTTCATTCTCATTCTTTATTAATTTGTTACTCATTAAAGTCCTCCAATCATTTACATATCAAAGTTTTTATATATAAATTATACAATAACTAAAATATTTTTCCCATACTCCCATTGTATTTTAAGCACAATTAAGTTACAGTTCAGTCAAGAGGTAGATAAATAAATCTATCTTTTTAAGTTATATTATACCTGAAAATAAAGAAAAATTATAGACTTTTATTTTGGTTTGTCAAATGAAATAGTTGCAGTTCATATATAATTTTTATCGAAAGAGAATTTAGTTCGTAACTTGTAGCTTAATCACTCCAAATTTGTTAAAGCAGTTGAGTTATTTTGCTCAACTTTTTAAATGTATATTTTTTTAATAACTTCATATAATAAAATAGCAATGTTGTCAATTTGCAGATTTATGTTGCTGGTATGTTGACGAATAATTTAAAAAATGATATTATTTATGAAAGAAAAGAGGTGTATAAGATGGAAACATTAACAAGTGCTATCAACGTACAAGTGGATGCAAGAGATAAGGAACAAGCGACTAATATTTTAAAAGATTTAGGCATTAATATGAGTACATTTATAAATATGGCAATAAAACAAGTCATAAAAAAAGATGGATTACCATTTGAAGTAACTAA
>CANQHO010000022.1 GCA_947623815.1 uncultured Bacilli bacterium
TTCTCGGCATAAAATCGCATTAATTACTTATTATAGATTATTCTAAAAGTTGCACTTGACTTTTTAATTAAATATTTATTTATCAAATTCCAAGAAAAAAAGGCTTAAATGCCTTATCTTTCTACTTCGACCATATCGTAAGTTTCAATTATATCTCCTACTTTTATATCGTTAAAGTTTTCAATAGTTATTCCACATTCTAATCCTTTTTTAACTTCTTTTACCGAATCTTTTTCTCTTTGGATAGAACCGATATTTCCATCATAAATGACAACATCATCTCTGATAACTCGAGCCTTGGAATCTCTTTTTACTACTCCATCACTAACATAAGAACCAGCAATAGTTCCAACTTTAGAAAATTTAAATAATTGTCTAACTTCCGCCGTACCTAATACTTTTTCTTCATATACTGGTTCTAATAGACCTTTCATAGCGGCTTCCATATCTTCAACTAATTTATATATGATGTCATATAGTCTAATTTCTACCCCATTTTCTTTAGCATATTCTCTAATACTATTGTTTGGTCGAATATTAAAACCGATTAAAATAGCGTTACTGGCTTTGGCTAAAACAATATCACTTTCCGTTATAGCCCCAACACTACTTCTAACTACTTTAACGCGAACATCTTCCATTTCAATTTTTTCTAAAGAATTTTTAATGGCTTCACTAGAACCATGAACATCGGCTTTAACTATTACATTTATTTCTTTTAAACCTTCGTTTATTTTAGAAAATAATTCATCTAGAGTTACTACTCCTCCACTAGTATTTTCTCTTTGTTTGGCTTGAGCTTTTCTTTGTTCTTCAATTGAATGGGCTTGTTTTTCACTCTCAAAAGCCATAAATTTATCTCCCGCATTTGGGATTTCATTTAAACCGGTTATAAATACTGGCATTGATGGTGGAGCAATAGTTATTTCTTCCCCTTTATCATTTTTCATAGTTCTAACTTTTCCATAAGTTGTTCCTACAACTACTGGATCTCCTAATCTTAAAGTACCATTTTGAATAAGTAGTACGGCTATTACCCCAACTTGTTTATCCAATTTGGCTTCAATAACCGAACCTAAAGCATAACGATTAGGATTGGCTTTATATTCTTGCATTTCAGCAACTAATAAAATATTATCTAAAAGTTCTTCTATTCCGGTACCTTCTTTAGCCGAAATATTAGTATAAATTGTATCGCCACCCCAAGAATCTGGTGTCAAACCATATTCGGCTAGTTCTGCCATAACTTTTTCCGGATTGGCTCCCGGTTTATCTATTTTGTTTATCGCAACTAAAATAGGAACATTAGCCGCTTTAGCGTGATCAATGGCTTCCTTAGTTTGGGGCATTACTCCATCATCAGCCGCCACAATAATTATTATAATATCAGTTACACTTGCTCCTCTAGCCCGCATTTCTGTAAAGGCTGCATGACCTGGAGTATCGATAAATGTGATTTTTTCATCATGATAAGTTATTTGATAAGCACTAATCGCTTGTGTGATACCGCCAGCCTCACTAGATACAACATCAGTTTTTCTAATGGTATCTAACAATGTAGTTTTTCCATGATCAACATGGCCCATAATAGTTACTACTGGTGGTCTTTTTACCAAATCTTCACTAGCGTCATTAGCCTCATATTCTTCAAAATTAGAAACATCGACATCGGCTTCTTTTTTTAGTTCTTTGTTGTAATCTACAACTAATAATTCCGCTCTTTCAAAATCAATACTATTGTTTACTGTCGCTAGTGTCCCTAATGAAAATAATTTTTTTACAAGTTCTGCGCCAGTTACTCCTAATTTATTAGCTAGTTCCGCTACGGTCATACCATCATGATAAACGATGATATTATCGTCTTTATTTAAATCATTTGATTTTAATTTTTCTTTATTTTTATACATTTCTTTTTTACGATTAGCTAATTCTTTTTTATTGATTTTATTTTTTGAGGAATTGGTTTGTTTTTTCATACTTTTAGGAGAACTATTTATATTTTCTTTAGCCTCAGTATTATATTCTTCAGCCATCATTTCTAAATCGTCAGCTAATTCTTCTTCGTAAGTATCATTATCTAATTCTATAATGTCATCCTCTTCAAGTAAGTCATCTTCATTTTTTACTTCTATACCCAATCTACGACAAGCATTTAAAATTTCTTCTACTGTCTTGTTAACATCTAGTGCATATTCTTTTACACTCATCATGTTATCACCTCTTTCAATTTATTTTTTTCAATATTTCTTCATAAATAGAATCCTCGATTTCCACGTTTAAAATTCGATTTAAACATTTATTTTTTCTGGCTTTTTCAATCACAGCCGCATCTTTTTTCAAGTAAGCACCATGCCCGTTAACCTTTCCGGTTTCATCGACAACAATTTCGTTGTCCCTATTTTTTACTACTCTAATTAAATCCCATTTAGGATATTTTTCTTTAGTTACAACACATGTACGCATTGGTATTTTTTTTACTTTCATAAATCACCTATAAAATATGGATACCTTCGGCTTCCGCTTGAGCCCTAGTTTTAATATCTAGTTTAAAATGGGTCAAACGTGAGGCAAGTCTTATATTTAAACCTTTTTTACCGATTGCTAATGATAAATTATCTTCATCGACAACTACCATGGCTTCTTTCTTTTTGTCATCAATAACAAAAACACTTAAATTTTTGGCTGGACTTAAAGCATTTTCAATAAATTTGGAAATGTCTTTGTTATAAGGAACAACATCTATTTTTTCGCCATTTAATTCTTTAATTATATTGTTTATTCGACTTCCATGTTCTCCAATACATGAACCAACTGGATCGACATTTGGCACTTCAGAATAAACGGCTATTTTTGTTCTAATTCCCGCTTCTCTAGCCACACTATATACTAATATAGTTCCATCATTAACCTCAGGTATTTCTAATTCGAATAATCTTTTAACAAATCCATAATGTTTTCTAGAAAGAAGAATGAATGGTCCTTTAGCCCCATTTTCCACTTTAGAAACATATACTTTAATTGATGAACCCATTTTAATTTCTTCACCGGGGATAATTTCTGCTTTCGGAAGTATCCCTTGAGTTCTTCCTAAATCAACATAGTAATTTCTTTGATCTTCCATGGCTACGGTTCCAACCATCATTTCATCTTCTTTATCTTCAAATTCTTGAATGATAATATTTCTTTCCGCTTCCCTTATTTTTTGAACAACCACTTGTTTAGCAGTAGCCGCTGCTACTCGACCAAAATCTTTAGGAGTTACCTCTTCTTCAATGGTTTCTCCTAGTTCAATAGTTGGATCAATTTTTCTAGCCTCTTCTAATGTTAGATGGATATTAGGATCAAATTGAAATGGTAAAACTGGAATATCTTCCATACCTTCTTCATCATCTAAACCTTCAATATCCGAAAAATCTATATCAGAAAACTTTTTATATTTTTCTTCTTCTTTCGGATCTACTACAGTTTTAAAAGAAAATACTTTTATTTCCCCTGTTTCTCTATTTATATCAACTCGAACATTAGAAGGTGCTGAATGAGGAGTTTTATAATTTTTCTTATATGCTGATGTTAAAGCAAGTTCCATAGCATCATATATCGTATCCTCATCTATTCCCTTTTCTTCTTTTAAAAGTTCTATGGCTTTTTTAAATTCTTTTACGTCCATTTTATTCACATCCTTTCTCTTTGGAACAAACATCTAAAATGTAACTGTCTTCAATGTAGTCGTTTTCATCTAAAATTGGATTTACTAAAGAAGTAACTTTTAAACAATCATCAATAGTAATATATCCTGGTTTATCGATAATAATTCTTAAAAAATGATTGTTCCCTTCTTTTTCATATAATACTTCTGATAAAGTATAGCCTTCTTTTTCTATTACATCTTGTAATAGTTCTTTGGTTTTTAAAACAATATTCATAACACCCTCCAACTATTAGGAAAGAGTGGGTTTTTTCCCACTCTTTGCTTGAACTGTTAATATTATATCATAGTTTTTTAAAATTTAACACATTTTTTTAGTTTTTCTTACTAAATTTTCTTAATAGCTGTAATTTCGTTTTCTCGTCGATAACTTCTTCAATATAATTTTGATTTATTAAACATATTTTAACATCTTTTATATTATTTAAACTAGATAACAATAAATAGTGTTTTTCATCATTTTCAACTTCATCTATTACTAAATACTTTTCACTATTATCTAAACTAAGTATTTTACCTTGTTTTTTCAAGTTTCTTTTCCCCAATATCTTGTTTATAATGACTATTTAAAATATTAACTAAATTATAAAGTTCTTTTTTAAAAATCTCTTTAGAAATTTTATTATTTTTATAAGCATATATCAATTTTTTTATTTGAAATTCTAAAGTTTCACTTTCAGTCGAAATAATTCTTCCAATACCTAATTTATAATTAGCGAACATTAAAGAAATGGAAAAATAACTTAAAGTTAACAAGTCAAAAGGAATATTTGACTTTTGGTAAATTGATACCATTCCTAAAGATAAAGCCATTTCATATAGAGCAAATTCTTTAAATTTTTCCAAAAAATCTTTACCGTAATTTTTATTTAAACTCATATCTTCTTCAAACATTATTTTGGCTTTTAAAGGTGTGGCTTTTTCTTTATTTAAATAATGTTGAGTCAATAATCTATCTCCATAATTTTCTTCTAAACAAGTTAAAAAGTTACGATAAGCCACTTTATAATTAGCCGAATTTGAAACTATATTTATCCAATTTTCAATTAGAAAAACATCACTATCTTCCAAAGTATAATTAGGTTTATTATACAAAATTTGATTTTCAATATATCTTTTTTGATAATCAAAATCACTATTGCGAACATCTTTATCAGTTATAGTTTTAACTATATCTTCAACATCAGTCATTTAATCCCTCCTGTAAGTAAAAATATAACATAAATACTAAGCATTTTCAAGATAAAAGTTTTTTGATAAAATCAATTTTTTTATCCATAATATGAATAGGTGATTTTTTATGCTTGATAAAAATATTGACAAAGTATTAAACAAAATAAAAGAAAAATATGGACCTAGTAGTGATTTAGTTACGCGAATTATTAAAATTAAAAACCAAAAAATATTATATTGTTTTTTAGAAAGTGTCAGCAGTGATGATAAAATCAGCGATTTTTTCATGGGGTATATCGATTCTTATATAAAAAAACAAATAAAATTTAAAAATCTTTATGAAAGTTTAAAAAATGCCATCCCAAATAGTAACTTATCTACTGTAAAAAATTATGAAGATGTTTTTTATAAACTAGCCAGTGGTTTTACTTGTGTTTTTGTCGATGGCTGTAGTGAAGCCATATCTTTAGAAACTAGATCGACTTTGGATCGCGGGGTTACTGAAGCCACTAGTGAAAATATTGTTAGAGGACCAAAAGATAGTTTTACAGAAAATCATCAAAAAAATTTAGGATTGATAAGAAAGAGAATTAAAGATCCTAATCTCTGGTTTAAAGACTTAGTTTTAGGTAGAAGAACCAAAACCAAAATTAGTATTGCTTATATTAAAGATGTATCTAATTTAAAATTAGTAAAATATATTGAAGAAGAACTTAAAAAAATTGATATCGATGGAATTTTAGATAGTGGATACATTCGCGAATTCTTACTCAAAGATGATAAATCTTTTTTTCCAAGATTTCACAGTACTGAAAGACCAGATTTAGCCTGTATGGCTTTATTAGAAGGTAAAATAGTCATATTAGTAGAAAACTCGCCTTTTGTTTTATTGATACCAGGTTTATTCATCGATTTTTTACATTCACCAGAAGATAACTATCAAAAGGCTATCAATATTGACTTAACTAGAATTATCCGGGTCATATCTTTTTTTATAACTGTTATGTTTCCGGGAATTTATGTGGCCCTGACAACCTTTAATCCCGAAATTATTCCTGATGAACTTCTAATATCTCTAGCCGTCCAGCGTGGTGGTGTTCCTTTTCCCACGGCCTTAGAAATAACAGTCATGATTATAACTTTTGAAATATTAAGAGAAAGTGACGTCAGAATACCTAATGCCTCAGGAGCGGCTATCGGAATAGTTGGAGCCTTAGTTCTCGGTGAAGCCGCAGTTACGGCCGGTATTGTTTCTCCGATTGTTATCATAGTTATCGGTTTAACTTCTATTAGTGGTTTACTTTTTACCGAAATTGACTTTGTGAATGGAATTAGATGGTGGCGGTTTATCTTTTTACTGGCTTCAACAATTATGGGAGTAATAGGTTTTGTCGCTTGTTTGATTTTATTTATTGTTAAACTATGTTCTTTAGAATTTTATGGAGTTTCATACTTAGCCCCTTTTTCTCCTTATACGAAACATCAAAATGCCATTTTTAGAAAACCAATCAGTAAAATTAAAAAAAGATATAGTTTTTTAAGTAAAAATATAATAAGGATGCGTGATGATAGTGAAAAAAATTAAAATATTTTTTTGTTTACCTATTTTACTATTTTTAACCGGTTGTTGGAACTATAATGAATTAAATACTTTAGCCATTACTACGGGTATGGCAATCGATAAATATAAAGATGGTTATGAAGTCAGTTTACTGATTGCCAATTCCAAAAGAGTCGAAGAAAGTTCTAAGGAAGGTGAAGCCCAGACTATTGTTTATTCTGGTAAAGGTAAAACAATTTCCCAAGCCATGAAAGATATCGATCTTATCAGTTCTAAACAACTATATATCGGCCATCTATCCGTTATTGTTATATCTGATGAAGTAGCCAAGGAAGGCATTGTCAATACTTTAGACTTTCTTTTACGTGAACCGGAAAGTATCAAACGCTTTTATATCGCTTTAGCAAGAGATACCAAGGCTAAAAGCATTTTACAAGTTTTATCCCCATTAGAATCTTTTCCATCGCAAAACATTTACTCCAACATCAAATTTTCCAGTGAATCCCACGCCATTAGTGCCTCTGTTGCTTATGGAATATTTATTGAAGAATTACTAGCCAAAGGAAAAGAAACTATATTACCTAGTATATCAGTCAAAGGAAATGAAGAAAAAGGAAGTAAATCACAGTCTTTAGAAGAAAGTACTCCTAAAGCCGAAGTTAAATTAAATACTTTAGGGTTATTTAAAGATGATAAGTTAATTACTTACGCCGATGCGAATGAAAGTAGAGGTATCAATTTAATAAGAAACAATGTTGATGAAATGATAATCTCTACTTACTGTGATGGTGGAACTGCCATCGCTAAATTAAATAACATTAAAACTGATTATAAAGTAGATAAAGAAAAAGTGGATATCGATTTAAAAGGAGTGGCTTATATAAGAGAAATAAACTGTAATAACAATTTAAACAGTAGTAAAGAAATAGATAAGTTAGAAAAAAGTTTTGAAAATTCTTTAAAAGGTCTTTTAAAAAAAGGAATTGCCGTCGCTAAAAAAAATAAAACTGATATTTTTGGCTTTGGGAATGCTCTTTATAAAAAATATCCCCATTATTATAAATCTATAGAAAATATATGGAATGACCAAGTATTTCCTAATTATAAATACAATATTAAAGCCGATATAAAATTAGAATCCAAAGGATCTATTGAAAACAGTTTGAAAGGAGCATTGAATGAATAGAAAATTAAAATTGTTTGAAGTAAACAGTATGCTCTATTTTATTTTAAGATCAAGTTTTATTGGTTTAGCAATTACCAATTTAATTGTAATAAGTAAAGTAGATAGTTACTTATGTCCACTTATTGGCAGTATATTGGGTTTTATTTTTCTTATTCTTTATTTTAAAATCATAAATGTAAATCCTAATCAAAATATCAGCCAAAATATTATTACTTGTTTTGGTAATAAAATAGGGGGTTTTATCAACGTTTTATTATCTACATTTGTCTTTATTTTTTCTATTTTATTAAGTTATGATTTAATCAACTTTATCGGTTCAGAGTATTTATTCAATACGCCTAATATAGTTATTGGTTTTGTTTGTTTAATTCCTTTAATATATTTACTTACTAAAGGATTAACCGTCATTGGAAAAACTAGTAATATTTTATTTTTTTTATCAATCATTCTTTACATTTTAAGTTTATTAGGTTTATTTGCTCAAGGAAATATTACTAACTTATTACCTTTTTTAGAAAATGGTATTTCCCCGGTTATTTCTGGTTCTATTGCCTATATGGCTTATACTATTTTACCTATTTTTGTTTTAACAATCATTCCCAAAAATAAAATTGATAATAATAGAAAATTTGAAAAAAGACTAATTATTTTTTATATTTTATTTAATCTTATCAATTTTACGGTGTTATTTAATGTTATTTCAGTTTTAGGTATCGATTTAGCCAGTTTATATCAATATCCAGACTATCATGTTTTAAGAAGAATTTCTATCGGTGGTTTTATTGAACGAATTGAAAGTTTACTAGCCATTCAATGGATGTTTTGTATATATATGATGATTATTTTATGCTTTAATTACATTATCACTTCTTTAAATGATACTTTTAAATTTAAAAAGACTAAGTTTTTTAATTTTATAATTCCGATTATTACTATTGCTTTAAGTTTAATTGTATTTAAAAATAATACCATTGCGAATAATTTTATCGTCTATATTTATCCAACTATCTTAATTATTTTCTTTTTAATTGTTCCCTTTATAATTTATCTTTTTATGCATTTTAAATTCAAAAAAACCTACGAAATGTAGGTTAACTTTATTTAGCAGAATTTATAATTTCTACAGCCACTTTATATAAATCATAATCAATTTCAAAGTCTTTATTAGCCACCCCAATTAGATAGGAATTATTTTCATCTAATTTAGTAAAACCCATTAAAAGTTTTTCATTATCTTTATTCATTTCAAAAATAATAAATTCAACATCATCTATAGTTTTTATTTCGGAATTATCCAACTTGTAACCAGTCTTTTCAAAAGAACTTATTATTTCCTTTAAAGAATTTTTAATTGTTTCATATTTTTGATTATAAATAGATAAAGTTATAGTTGAACTATTATCCGTACTCATAAAAGTTATACTTTCATGATCATTTTCGGTTTTTCTTTGAGCAACATAATCACTGGGAACTTTAAAAGAATAATTATCCAAAGTAATAATTTCATCGGAATCTGCACTAGTACTACTTTGTTCAACTTTTTTATTTTCCTGACTATTTAGATTATCCTTATTATTATAAACTATAATAAAAACTAGTGAGATAATAACCGCTACCACCGCTATAACAAATATATATCCACCATTTTTATTGGAATTAACTTTTTTACCACAATTTGGGCATTTATCCATATCTTCTTTTAATTTAGTATTACAATATTTACAGTTCATATTTTCCCCCTATGATTTTAAAATTTTAAATATGACTAAACCAACAATTACAATTAAAATAATTAAGAAAACAATAATAAATATTTCTTTTTTTAATTTAACTCTTTTATCTTTAACCTTTTCATATTCATCCGCAAAATCTTCTTTTTTTATTTTCATACTAGCCGTAAAAAATGAATTATCCATTTGTTCTTCTGTAGGTTCTACTATATCAGTATCCGTATCATCGTCTTCTAAATCATCTAAAAGTCCATAACTTAACTCTTGATCCCCCATTTTATTTAACAAACTAGTATTAGTAATTGTATCGATCATTTCCTTTAATTCTTCATCTTGATTTTTAACATTTTCTTTTTTACTTTTTAATTCTTTTAATAAATCATAATTATCATTATTTAACCTTAAATACCGGTCATCTTCTTCCGGTTTTTCTTCTTTGACTTTATTTAAAACATCTCTAATGTCATAATTTTTTTCATTATCATCAAGTAAAAATTCATTATCCATTTCTTCTCTTTTAGGTCTTTCTTCCCGATGAACAACCGTGCGGTACTCTTTTTGCTTCTTATATTCTTCTCTATTTTTTAACATTTTTTGAACTTTGGTAATATCTATTTCATTATTTTTTTCAATAGAGGCAATACCTTCAATATTTGTATACTGTCCTTCTTCATAAATTGTTCTATATAAATCTTGATTCTTTTGGCTTCTTTTTTTTCTTACCGAATCTGAATTATAATATCTTTCCATACGACTTGACATATTACCACCTATTATTATATTAACATATTTTTATCTTTTTTGAAACATATACTTGCATTTATTCAGACTTTTTTTATATAATGTTTGATAAGAGGTGAAGGAATTGAAAAAAGTAAAAGTTAATGAAAACTGTATTAGTTGTGGTGCTTGCACTGCTATATGTGATGAAGTATTCACATTCAACGATGAAATGGTGGCAGAAGCAATACCAGAAAATAACAATTTTGAAAAAATGAATGACAGTTTAAAAGACAAGGTTTTAGAAGCCTTAGAAGGTTGCCCAGCATCCGCTATTGAAATTGTCGAAGTTAATGATTGTGATTGTGATGAATGTCATTGTGAAGGTTGTTCATGTGAATAACCTTTTTAATTTACTTTAAAATAAAATAGTGTTATACTCATATAAGAGAAAGTGGGTTTGTATAATGAAGAAAAATAATTTTCTAGAAGGTTCTTTTATCGCAACTTTAGGTATTGTCATTTGTAAAATTATTGGACTTGTTTATGTTATACCTTTTTACGCCTTAATAACAACTAAAGGAGCCACATTATATAGTTTTGCGTATTCAATATATGCGGTATTTTTAAGTTTATCAACTAGCGGTATTCCATATGCCATGAGTAAAATGGTCAGTGAATATAACAGTTTGGAATATTATCACACTAAAGAAAAAACTTATAAAATAGGTTTTGCGGTTATCATGTTTTTAGGAGTTTTATTCTTTACTATTTTAATGATTACCGCCCCAATGATAGCCAGTTTTATTTTAGGTAATAACGAAGCAACTAATATAAGTATAAATGAAGTAACTTTAGTTATTCGTTTAGTTTCAACGGCTTTATTAGTAGTTCCTTTACTCAGTGTTACCAAAGGATATCTCCAAGGTCATAAAATTATGACACCGCCTAGTATTTCTAATGTTTTAGAACAAATTGTTCGCGTATTAGTTATATTAGTTGGTTGTTATGTTTCCCTTAAAGTTTTACACGTTGAAGAAAATATAGCAATCGGCATATCAGTATTTGCGGCCACAGTCGGGGCTTTGGCGGCTTATATATATTTAGCCATTGTAATCAAAAAAAATAAAAAAGTTTTTCATAAAAAAGATGCTTGTAAAAAAGAAGAATTGAAATATACTAGTAAAGTGTTGTTAAAACAGATTATTTTATATTCTTTACCTTTTATTATTATTGATTTATTAAAGTCTTCTTACAATTTAGTTGATACTTTAACAATAGTAAGAACGCTTACTTCGTTAGGTTATAGTGGAGATGCGGCCAATACAACTTTTAGTGTTATTGCGACATGGGGAAATAAACTAAGTATGATTGTCATATCTATATCTATGGGAATTAGTATTAGTTTAATACCTTCTTTAGCCAGTAATTATGTTTTAAAAAAGAAAGATGCCATCAACAAAAATGTTAATCAAGCAATTCAAGCCTTGCTTTATATAACCATTCCTATGACAATTGGTCTTTGGTTTATTGCTAGACCCGTCTGGATTTTATTTTATAGTTATGATGCCTTTAGTATTGAAGTTTTTAAAGTTTTTATCTTTCAAGCCATTACTTTTTCTTTGTTTTCGGTCTTACTTAATATCACCCAAACTACTAATCATACTAAAGTAACTATTTTAACGTTATTCATAAGTTTTTTAGGTAATGCTTGTTTAAATATACCAATGATGCATTTAATGCATAACGTTTGGCATATTGGTTACCAAGGAGCATCGGTTGCTACTTTAATTACTCAAATATTACCGTCAATATATTTATTATGGTTTATCCATAAAAAATTGGAAGTTAGTTATAAAAGTACTTATAAAAATGTTTTAAAAATTATTTTTTGTACCTTAACTATGTTTATTGTATTAGTCCTAGTATCATTAGTTATTCCAATTGATGCCTTAAATAAAGGCGAGGCTTTATTTCAAACGGCTTTATATTCCATATTAGGTTGTATAATATATTTTGTTACATCATATTATAGTGGTTTATTCAATTCCTTATTTTCTAGTTTAATTAAAAGGTTTAAAAAATGATAATCTTTCGCGATTATCATTTTTTTACTATCCTATAAATATTTAAGTGGATTTAATCTAGTACCAGTAAATGGTATACCCCGCCATATTTCAAAATGTAAATGTGGTCCGGTTGCCTGTCCAGTTTGACCAACATAACCAATGACTTGACCTCTGGCTACAGTTTTACCTCTTTTAGTACTACTAGCAATTCTAGACATATGTCCATATAATGAAGAATATCCATTATTGTGGTTAATTACAACATAATTTCCATAATCGCCTCTATATCCTGCCGCTATAACGGTTCCATTATTAGAGGCATATATTGGTGAACCATAACCGGTTCCGGAAATATCTAGTCCATTATGGTAAGCCCTTCTTCCGCTAAATGGATCACTACGATATCCAAAGTATGATGAAATCCGATAACCTGAGTTAGTTGGCCATTTCCAGCTTCCCGTGGCACCAACATTTGGTACTTCTTTTTGACCGTGAACAACTATTTCGGATACGGCTGGTTTAAGTTCTTTATTACTGATTGGTTTAATATATGAAATACCACCATTTACTTTTTTGACTACTTGACTTACTCTTTCTAAACCATCTTCTCCTTTTTGGACTACTTCGTCATCACCTTTTACTTTACTACTATCGTATCTAATTACGGTATCATGTTTTTTGGTAACATCTTCAGTTATAGATTCTTCCGTAACAACTCTAACTTTAGGATCGGTTTGTCCAATAAGGACTTTTTGACCCGGAAACAACAAATTACTTTCATTAGTAAAACTTGTATTAGAAAGTAAAAATTCTTCTATACTTATTTTATTATCAAATGATACACTTTCAATAGTATCCCCATTTTTAACGGTATATTCTTTTTTTTCTTGATTATCCCCAAATAATAAGTATTGGGCTAATTCATCAGAATTTGAATATATTTTTTCATCAATTGGTATTCGAACTTTTTTAATAGATATTTTGTTATCTAAGTAAATACTATTTAAATAACTACCGGTTTCTTCTATTTCTTTTTGTTGTTTATTTTTATATTTTTCATACACTTCTTTTCCGACAAAGGAAGCATATAAACTTTCTACGGCCTCATCAAATGTTTCCTTTTTTATTACATAAACATTGATAATGTTTTGTTCTTCATCTTCTTCCGAAGTGTTATCTATTTTAAATTGGTATCCTTCAATAGTAAAAGGTTTATTATTTTGAATTTTACTATAAACATTTTCTACTTGATCGATACTTCCATCATAAGTTACTTCTTTTTCAACATCTAAACCATTAGGAGCATAAACAGTTTTGACATCATATTTTTTCTTATAAATATTATTTTGTTTATCAATATATTTTTCCAACTCTTCTTTAGAGTTTACTACTCCAATAGTTCTTCCATCTAAATACACTTTATAAAAAGTACTTGGTTGAGTTGCATAAGTATCTTTTCGATTGATAAAATATAGGAAAAAACACATTGTTAAAAGAAATATTAACGATATTACTTTTTTCATTTAATCACCTTGACTATAACAAATTATACCATAGTCAAAATATGTTCGTCAAACAAACATTTTAATTTAAAAAAACTTGGATTTTACCCAAGTTTTAATCAGTTTTTACTTTATTAGTTATTGAACTATATATAGTTGATACGATAAATGATAGAATAAATGCAATGACAACAATTCCTGATTTTAATAAAATTTTATCAGAAATAATGCTTTTATTTTCTACATATCTTTGTATTGTTTTTTCTTTTACATCATATCTATAAATATTTTTATAACCGGTATTACTATTTATTCCATATATCAAAATGAAATCTTTTCTTTCTTCATACCCTTCATATTTAATATCATTTAAATCAAAGGTAGTTTTTTGATAACCAGTTTTAATCTTATCTTCCGGAAATGGTAAAACTAATATTTCCATATCACCTATTTTTAGAGATTTATAAGGAATTAAATTGTCATTTTCAATTATTCCTAAAATATATTCACCATCGGAATTTTTAAGACCAATTAGTCTTACTTTTTTATTATCGGATATAAAAGTTGGGACTTTTTGACCTTTAAATTCATAATCTTCTTTGGAATATCCATCCGGTATTTTTAAAAAATTAGTTTGTTTTACAACACTGTATTCTTGATTACCCATATTGATTTTAATGGGATTTTTTTCTTCAACATAAGCAATAATCTTATAAATTCTTTTACTTCCATTTTCCGCCGTTACTTTTAATTCAATGATGTTTTCCCCTTCTTTTAAATTGACTTTGCCTTCAATATTGACACTTGCTTCATCATCTTCCGTTTTAGGCATTACGTTAATTGATTCGGTTCCGGCTTCTAATAATAAACTATATTCTTCAACATCTTTTTTAAAATTGGGATTTAAATTACCTTTATCTACGGTTAAACTTTTTAAATAGGAATTACTACTTTTAGAATAATCTTCATTATTATCCGATGAAGCATTTGTATTTCCCGAACTTGTTGGTTTAACAATTTGTATTGTTTTACTACCATTAGTAGTACTTACTTCTTTATCTTCTAACCAATCGGTAAATTGCCCATTACTTATTTTTAAATAGGCACTACCTACTGCTTTGGCTTTAAATTTATAACTGACACTTTTAGTTTTAGCCTTACTATCCAAAGGATTAGCTACTGATAATAAACTAGAATCGCCAATTAAGGTTAAATGACTGGTATCATAACTTAAATTAAATTGGTAGGCACTCATATTGACATTGGCTCGGACAGTTACCGTTACAGTAAAAGTAGTTCCGACGGTTACTTTACTATTCGATGATATGGTTACACTTCCACTAGCAGCACTAACCTTATTTATATTGACAAAAAAAAGGAAGGCTAGAAAAAAACTTAAAATAAATTTTTTCATTATAAAACCACCTTTCTATTGACTTATACCACCAAGTCCTAAAATACTTTTTTGAATTTTAGCTAAATCAGTTAAAGACACTTTACCATCTTTATTGACATCACTTGCTTCTAAATAAACACCATTTAAACTAGTAAAATGTAATATTTGTTTTTGAGTTTTAGCCAAGTCAGATAATGATATTTTACCATCACCATTATTATCTCCATATATAACAGCCGTGTAAGTAGTTGTATCACTACCACTTTTAATAGTTACTTTATCACCAGTGGCAATAGAACCATTATTTTTAGTACTATTTTTAGAATTTTTAACGGTTACTGAACCACCATGTTTCGCTAAATTACTTTTTAAAGTGGCAACTGATAAGTTGGCTTTTAAACCAGACATGTAACTTCCATCTACTTTATACCCAGTTTCTTTTACTACATCTTTGGCTTTTTTATTACTGCTAGAAGTATTATTTTGAGTTTGGGTATTACTTGTTATACTACTATCTTTTTCAATGGTAATATTATAAGTTCTCTTAGCACCATTTTGGGCAATTACTTCAATTTTTATAACTGTTTTATTTCCCGTTAATTTAAACTTTCCTTCTTTAACTACTTTACTTTTAGTTGTCACCCGCCAAGTGTCAATTGTTACTTCAGTGGTGTTTTGCGGAACTTTATATGTGTAATCAGTTTTAGTAGAAGCGGAATTAAAGATAAATTCACCATTGATTCTTATTTTTTTCAAATAATTATTTGGATTACCTTTGCTTGGTAAACTAGTTTTACTTGGCATATTATTGTAAACTGGAATGGTAAATACTATTTTATCGCTTAATATACCATATTCTTTATAAGCCTTATAAGTAATACTTGCTTCACTTGATGGCGCCATAATATTTTGCATGTACTGGTGAGATCCCATATTACTTGTTCCATTGTTGACATTAAATTTTTGTAAATAAACAGTATTTTGTTTTTTAGATATATAACTTTCGGTTATAAAACTTGCTCCCCCTTTAATGGCTTTAGAAAGGGTGTTCCATGGCCGACTATAAGTTTTAGTAGAACCATTTTCTCCACCATTGGCCCAAACTAATCCTTTTTTCCAGTTGTCGGAACCACTGGTTGCTCCAATATTATATGGGTTATATAATTTACTATAACTCTTTCCATTGTATGTAAATTTTGCGCCAGATATTACTGCTGTGGAACTACCTATTTCTTGTCTTATTCTACTAGCCAAATATATAGGTGATACTCCGTAAGTTTTACCAGCACTCATCACATCACTGACATAACTTTTGTCATAATCAGGAATCTTAGTTTTAGATAAAATGTTTTTAACAACACTTTCAGTTCTATCGGTTACTTGATATGATAAATCTTCAAACATGAAAATACTACTTTCTGATAACCAATTTCTCGGGTCTAAATAATATGAAATAGTTTCTGAATTGGCAATATACCAATTACTACCATCTTTTACTTGAAATTTATTTGTTTTATAATCATAGGAATTAGAAGCAGTTGATCTATATCCTTCATCACCTTGAATTAAACTTCTAGTACCAGTTGCTTGTTTATCAACTACGGTTTGAAAGTTAGTTGATATTTTTAAAGGTTTAAATATCCAATTTGGGTATTTTTTATGAAGTAATGATAAAGCATTGGCATAACTGTCAGTAAATCCTTGATTTTTTAAACTTTGAGCATAATCTTTATCGGTTACATTGTTATTAGAAAAATCTAAAGTTACAAATTCTGAACATACATATCCTTCTTTGGAACCATATTTTACTTTATACCAAGTATCGGTGTCACAACCACTATTTTTTTTAGTGACTTCATCTAAAACAGATACGGTATCACCAATAGTTAGGGTCGTTACGATTCCATAGGTTGTCCCTGTTCCGGAACGAAGTCTAACTCCTGTTCCATTTATGTAACCAGTTTGGGTTGCTGATACAATATTTAAAATACCAAAAAATGTTATCATTATTAAACTAAAATAAGATACTATTTTCTTCATTGTACCACTCCTTATTATAAATAATTATAGCATTTTTTCGACAATAAGTATATATTTACCAAAATAGTTATTATAAATTGTGTCAAATAATGTAAAAAAAACTACTTTTTAGTAGTTTCAAAGTACAATTTTTTTACTTCTTTAGGATTTATAATTCGATATTCGCCTG
>CANQHO010000023.1 GCA_947623815.1 uncultured Bacilli bacterium
AAGGAGACTTCTAAGAAGTAGAAAAGTATAATCGTGAGGTTATACATATCAAACTTGTTTGATATTTTGTTCTTATATTGGATAGGAGGAAAAAATGAAAAAAATATATTTTAAAAACTTAAATGAATACTTTGAACAAGAAATTACTATTGAAGGTTTTGTTGATAGTATTCGTGATTTACAATATGTTCAATTTTTAATTGTTAGAGATACTACAGGTAAAGTCCAAGTAACGATTGAAAAAAATGAAAATAACTGTAAATTAAATGAAATTGTTTCAAACTTAACTTGTGAAAGTACAGTAAAAATAACTGGAACATTACTAAAAAATGAAAAAGTAAAACTTAATGGAATGGAGTTATTATCAAGTGATATTATTGTAACTAGTAAATGTTTAGAAGAATTACCTTTAAACTATAAAGATAGCAAGTCTGCACTGTTAGATACTAGATTAAACTATCGATTTTTAGATTTAAGAAGTGAAAAAAATATTCTTATGTTTAAAGTGCAAACATGTCTTATCAATGCTATGAGAGAATTTGTTGTAAAAAATAATTTTGTTGAAATCCACACTCCTAAAATTATTAGTGCAGCAAGTGAATCAGGTTCTGATGTATTTGAAATAAAATATTTTAATAGAAAAGCCTATTTAGCCCAAAGTCCACAATTTTATAAACAAATGGCAATGTGTAGTGGGTTTGAACGAGTGTTTGAAGTTGCTCGGCATTTAGAGCAGAAAATTCCAATTCTTATAGATATACCACAGATTTTACATCATTTGATATTGAAATTAGTTATATTGAAACCTTAGAAGAGTTAATGGACTTTGAAGAAAATCTTTTTATTGCTGGGTTAACAACTGTAAAAGAAAAATATGGGGAACAAATTAAGAAAATTTTTAATGTTGATGTGGTTATACCAACAAAGCCATTTCCTAGAATCCGTTTAGAAGAATTATACAATAAATTAGAAAAAGAATATGGATTTAAAATGAATTATGAAGATGTTGGAGATATGAATGCCAAATCCGAAAAATTAGCATCACAATATATTAAAGAAAAATATGGACATGAGTTTGTTTTTATAACCGATTTTAGTGCTAAAAAGAGGGTCTTTTATCATAAGCGAGAAAAGGGAATACCTCAAGGAGCCGACCTTATTTGGAAAGGTTGTGAAAAAACTACTTTAGCCCTTCGCGAACATAGATATGAAATACTATGTGAACAAGCCAAAGAAAAAGGTTTATCGGAAGATGTTAAATTTTATCTTGAATTTTTTAAATATGGATGTCCACCTCATGGAGGATTTGCTTTAGGTGTAGATAGAATAACAATGTTACTTCTTGAAACAGGATCTTTAAAAGAAACAATGTTCATATTTAGAGGACCAAGTAGGCTAGAACCATAAAGTTAAGAGGACAATGTCCTTTTTTCTATTAGAAAATTTTTTTCAAAATAAAAAAATTAACTATATAAATAATATAATTTTTTAATTTGTCTAAAATATGTTGACAATATAAACATATGTATGCTATAGTGAATTTACTAGATTATTATGGTGTCAATATAAATTAGTCTTTATTATTGACAGTAAAAATATTATATTATAAAATAATTTTACTTTTATCAAAAAAATTTAAATGGACTAATAAATATGATACAATCAATTTATAGTAGAAGGGAGTGATAATGTGATAAAAGATAATGAAATAACTTCTTTAACTATTGCCAATTTTTTTCTAACAAAGTCTGAATTAACTCCAAAAAAAATTCAAAAATTAGTCTACTATGCTTATTCATGGTTTATTGCATTGAATAATCAAAATGAAAATCAAATTGATAATGTTTTGTTTGAAGAAATACCAGAAGCTTGGATTCATGGACCAGTTTTTCCTACATTATATAAAGAATTTAAAAGTTATAACTGGAATAAAGTTCCAAAAAATGAAAAAGAAATGATTTTTGAAAATGATGATTTAATGAGTTTTTTAAACGATATTTGGACGAAATTTGGAATTTATTCAGCAAATGAATTAGAATATATGACTCATCAAGAAACTCCGTGGTTGAATGCCAGAAAAAATACTGTTTCTCATGGAAAATCTAACCAAAAAATTTTGTTAAAGGATATATTTAATTATTACAATGCCTTATAAGAAACAAATTAAAATACCAAATAATGTAAAAGGAAATACACTAGTAAAAGTTGGTGAACCAAAAACATTATACAATAAGATTGTGTTTTCATTTTCTTTTTTAAATGTTCAAAGTATAAAATATAATGATTTTAATAACTTTTACGCTAATGAACAAGATTCAAGGAAATCAGTAAGTGATTTTTTTGAGATGATAAAAAAATGTCAAATTTAGAAGTAAATGAATTATTTTCCCCAAAATATGAAAAAACAATGCCATTATAATGAATTTAATGATAATTTAATAATCGATAGAATAGAAAATATCTTAATATACGGATATGGAATGGCAAGAAAAAAAGTTGATGAATTTGAAAGAATGTATTTTGAATTTTCCTTTGGAAATGGTAAGCGGGCTATTGGTACAAAAATTTATGATAATATATTTCAAATATTATTTATCGATTGTAACCATTTAGTATGTATTGATTCATCAAGAAATAAAAAAATTAAACAGAAATTTAGTTGTCCTAGTATTTTTGAAAAAACAAGTAATGAAATAGTTACTGAACAATTTTGTTCTAAAGAAATAATACAAATGTTAATTGACTCAGCAAGAGAAGGAAAATATTCAAATATAGATGATTTTATTCAAGATTATGATGATTTGTTTGTTGAAGTATAATAAATTACAATTAAATTGTAATTAGGTAAGGAGATAACATGATAAAACCAAAAAAATTAAAAAAAGGAGATAAAGTTGCTATTGTTAGTCTGTCTAGAGTATTTTTAGGCAATGAATCATTTAATGTTTTATAGATTAGGTCTAGAAACCTTTTATGGACCTTGTATTATTGCCGATTTAGCAGAATTAGATAATGAAATGTTACCATATACAAAAGAGTATTTAAAAAAATAAATGTTTATTTATAAAAAAATGTGATTATTATATCAAAACTCGAACTGTAAAAATTCGAGTTTTGAATGTTATGAAAAAGTTTAAATGTAACAAAATTAAAATTGAATCTTCAAAACTATATTAGTATTTGTTATAATACATATATAATTATTTAAAGGAGAATTTTATGGGAATTAAAAGAGTAAAACTTAATTATCGACCGATTGCTAAAAGAACACGCAATGAAATCGCATTTGTCGTTTCAAACAATCATATCAATTCATTAAATAAAAGTATTCGCAATAAATTAGAAAGAAATCAATTAGAAAGAAGTCAATCATCTATTTTAGCCAAAGACTATCATGTAGGTTCAGATTATAGTAAAATAGATAATAATAAAACTTTAATAAAAAAATTTAAATAAATATAAAATTTTAAGGAGGAATTTATGATACAAGAACAACTAAATAATTTAGTAAAAGATGTTACTAAAGAATGGAAAATAGATATAGGGGAAGTAATAATATCTAATCGACCAGACTTATGTGATTATCAATGGGATGGTTGTTTTAAATTAGCTAAAATATTACATAAAAATCCTTTAGAAATAGGTAATGAAATAGTTGAAAAAATAAAAAATCATCAAGAATATCAAAACTTACTAAAAAAAGTAGAATTTGTAAAACCTGGTTTTATCAATTTAACATTATCTAATCAAATTATCAATGATTGTTTAAAAGAAATGAATGCAAAAGATAAATTTGGATTGACACCATTAAAAAAAGAAGAATTATATTTTTTAGATTATGGGGGACCTAATATAGCGAAACCATTACATGTAGGACATTTAAGACCGGCAATAATAGGAGAGTCATTAAAAAGGATATTAAACTATCGGGGATATAAAACCATATCTGATGTTCATTTAGGTGACTATGGTTTACAAATCGGTCAAGTAATATATGGATTATTAGAAGAAAATATAAAAATAGAAGATATAACTTTAAATATATTAGAAGATATGTATCCTAAAATAAGTAAAAGATGTAAAGATAATAAAGAAGTATTAGAAAAATGTAGTGCCATAACTAAAGAATTACAAGATGGAAACGATTTATATCAAAAATATTTCCAAAAAATAAAAGAAATATCCCTTAAAGATATTAAAAGGATTTATAAAAATTTAGATGTTGATTTTGATTTGTGGAATGGAGAAAGTGATGCTTATATAGATATACCAAGATTAAAATCTATCTTAAAACCATATTCTAAAATAAGTGAAGGAGCAACTATTATTCCCGTTAAAAATGATTTAGATAAAAAAGAAATGCCACCTTTACTTTTAGAAAAATCCAATGGAGCATATTTATATGCTACAACAGATTTAGCCTCTATTTTAAAAAGGGAAGAAGTAAAACCAAATTACATATTGTATGTTGTAGATGCTAGACAAAGTCTTTATTTTGAACAAGTATTTAGAGTAGCAAAATTAGGCCATTTAACTGATGCCAAACTAGAACATATTGGTTTTGGCACTATGAATGGAACCGATGGAAAACCATTTAAAACTAGAAATGGTGATATGCTTAAATTAGATGATTTAATAATCAAAACTAAAGAAACATTTTTATCTTTAAAAGAAGATAACAATAATATGAATGAAGACGATATCAACAAAATTGTCGATTCTATTATTAAATATGCTGATTTACAAAACAATCGGGAAAGAGATTATATATTTGATTTAGAAAAATTTTCTAGTGTAGTTGGTAAAACTGGACCATATATTTTATATACATATTTAAGAATAAAAAAAATATTAGATAAAGAAAATTTTACTTTTTCAATATCAGATCAAATATATGATGAACATGATCGTAATTTAAGACTAGAACTTTTGAAGTTCCAATCTGTAATTGATAAAGCAGTAATAACTAGAATGCCATCATATATAGCGGATTATGTATATCAAATATGTGTTTATTTAAATATATTTTATCAAAACAATCGGATAGAAGGATTAAATGATTTAAATAAAAAACAAGATTGGTTATCAATCTTATCCTTAGCTATTAAAATAGTAAAACAATTATTAGATTTATTAGTTATTCAAATACCAACAAAGATGTAATTATATAACTTCTTCACCAGTTTCTAATAAATCATCTAAATTATTTACATAGATAGTTTTTTCTAAATCATCATCTGTAGAAATATTTTCTACAGTTTTTTTGTTTGAATTTTCTAAGAAAAACTCTAAATAGGAAATAAAACTTAAAAATTGGAGATTACCAGTCATATATATAAAACCATTTAAAATAGTCAAAAATATTGGAATGTTAAAAAATAAATGGAAATACGCTATAATAATTGTCACAAATAATGAAGCGGTTTTAATTTTACCTACTAATAAAGAATTAACATAGGATAATTTAAAATAGTAATATAAATTAGAAATTCCAATTAACATTTCTAGTAATAATAAAACTAAAAAAGATATATTGGTGTTAATCAAAGTTATTAAAAGACAAATAACAAATACTTTGTCAACAACCGCATCTAATTTAGCCCCAAACTCTGTAATAGCCTTAAATTTTCTGGCTAGAAAACCATCAAAAAAATCAGTAATACTAGCGATAATACAAAAAATAAGAACTAAATTAAATTGTTTTAACAATCCAAATAATAAAATAAGTAGGGTAAAAAATAACCGAGAAAAGGTCAATATATTTGGTATTTTCTTTTTTATGTCCATAAGTTCTCCTTATAAAATAAATAGTTGAAAACCGATAAATCCCATCATGGCTAAAGAGGCTAGAATGCCAAAAAATTTTTTAATTCCATTTTTTTTAGATAAGGAACTAAGCATGTAAAAAAATGTAAAACCAGTTAAAATACCACCATTTATTAAATGATTTTGATCTAAGTTTTTTAAATAGGCATAAACTAAATAACCGATACTAGAAAAAAGAGCCATCAAAGTGAAAAATCCAAAAAAGACACTATAAGCAAATCCTTGTGGTTTAATATTTTCAAACATTTCATCATCATTTTCTTCAGTAACCGTTTCAATTTTAGTTGTTTTTAAACTAACTTTTTTTTCTGGTTCTTCGATTTTTTCTTCTTTTTTCTTTTTTTGTTCATCTATAAAATCATTATATATTTTCTTTTCTTTTTCTTTTTTCTTTTCCATTTTTCTTTCTAATCTTGTTTTTTTCTTTTTATCTTCTTCTTCAAAAATACTTGCTAATGTTTCATCATCCATAACTAACATCCTCTCTATTTTATAATATTATATAAAATTTCAGGAGGTAAAAGCAATATTTTTCCCAAAAATAAATAGTACTGTGTAAAGTAAAAATGTTAAATTTTTTAAAATTCCTTTTTAATATTATTTAAACATGATATAATTACTATGTTAGGATGTGTTAATATGATGATTAAATTTATTGTTAGTTTGATAGTTTATGTTTTCTATTGTGTTTTAAAAAATCAAAAACAATTATATTTATTACAATTAGATAAATATAAAAGTGAAAACTATTTAAAAACGATAAAAGATATAAAAAAAGTTTGGTTAGAACCTAGTATATTATTTGTTGCTTTAGTTATTTTCATGTTTGTTAAAAATGATATTGCTAGTATGGTAACATTTATAGTTATCTATATGATTTCATCGCTTTTTATATTACATCAAAACAATAAAACCATGAAAAAAAAGGTGGATTTAAGTAAAATAAAAGGACTAGTATTTTTTAACGCTTTAATTTATTTAGTAATTATATCTTTGTTTATGATTATTTTTGTCGAACAATATATAACTATATATTATCTATTTTTAGGTCTTTTAATTTATATTAGTCCCGTAACAATTTTTATAACTAATTTAATCAGAAGTAAATTAAGTAAAAAATCATCTAAAAAGGCGTAAGGAGTGAAACATATGAAAATAAAAATTGGAATGATTTTTGGTGGAAATGATCAAGCAAGTATTGATAGAACTATTAGTTTAGTTGAACATTTTGATAAAAATAAATATGATGTTGTACCTATTTACATTTCTAATAAACAAATATGGTATAGTGGAAAGATGTTATTAGAAAAAGATATTTATCGTTATTTTGACGATTTAAAAAAGTATGCTAGACAAATTTGTTTAGTTAAGAAAAAAAATCATTTTTTTATTCAAACAGTAGGTAAATTAAAAAAGGATCTAAGTGTTATAGATATTGTTTTACCTATGATAGATGATGATATGATAATCGGTTATTTAAAAACTATGGGAATACCATATATTGGTTCCGTTTCTTTATCTGATAAGTTTATTTTAAAAGAAGTATTGAAAAGTCAAGATATTGCCACCTTAGATTGGAAAATGTATAAAGAAAGTGTTTCTTTAAAATACCCAGTTTTAATTAAAGAAAATGGTAAAAAAATAAAAGTTAAAACGGAAAATGAATTGAAAGAAAAAATAAATAATTCGGATTTAATAATTGAAGAATATATAAAAGATGCTTATAAAGTTAATTTGGTTTTACTAGGAGATAGTAAAGAACAAGATGTTGGTATACTAAAAGATAATGAAGATGAAAGTGAAGAAGATATAAATCAAGAATTAGTAAATACTATGACTGATATAGCTAAAAAAATATTTAATTTATTAAAGGTAGTTGGTCTTTTAAAAGTTGAATTTATCATCGATAAGGACAATATTTATGTTGATGATATCAGTACTGTAATTGATTTACAATCTTTATATGCTTTAGATAAAAAACATAAAAATTATACCAATTTAATTGATGATGTTATTAGTATAACCGTAGAAAATTATAAAGAAAAAATAAATTCCTAAAATATTTGGGAATTTTTCTTTCTATATGGTAAAATATAATATAGTAGGGAGTGGTAACATGGCAAAAAAGCCAGTATTATTGATGATTTTAGATGGTTTTGGTTATCGAGAAGAAGAAGAAGGTAATGCGATTAAACAAGCAAGTATTCCTTTTATAAAAGAAATGTTTCAAAAGTATCCGCATACTTTAATTCACACTAGTGGTAAAGATGTTGGACTTCCTGATGGTCAAATGGGAAATTCTGAAGTTGGACATACTAATATCGGAGCGGGACGAATTGTCTATCAAGATTTAGTAAAAATAAACAATGATATAGAAAACAAAACTTTTTTTCAAAATGAAGAATTGAAAAAGGCTATTTTTTATTGTCAATTGTATGATACTAAATTACATATTTTTGGACTTTTATCTGATGGTGGAGTTCATAGTGAAATTGATCACTTATTTGCGATATTAGATTTATGTCAAAAACAAGATTTTAAAGATGTTTATATTCATTGTTTTTTAGATGGTCGTGATACTCCTACTACTAGTGGGATTAAATATATTGAAAAGTTAGAACAAAAATTAGAAGAATGTCCCGTTGGTAGGATTGCTAGTGTAATGGGTAGATATTATGCGATGGATAGAGATAAAAGATGGAATAGAATTGAAAAGGCCTATCAAGCCATTGTCTATCACAATGCTAAAGTATATAAAAGTGCTAAAGAAGGATTGGAAGATTCTTATAAAAATGGGGTTACTGATGAATTTGTTAGACCGTTTGTAGTTGGCGATAAGGTTGGAATTGACAATCGAGATGCAGTTATTTTTTACAATTTTAGACAAGATAGAGCCAGAGAAATTACTAGAACTATTGTCGATCCGGAATTTAATGAATTTGTAACGAAACCATTAGAGACTTATTTTGTTTGTATGACGGAATATGATAGTGATATGCCTAATGTTCATGTGGCTTATCCGAAAGAAGAATTAGAAAATACTTTAGGGGAATACTTGAGTATGAATGGCAAAAAACAACTTCGGATTGCCGAAACTGAAAAATATGCCCATGTTACATTTTTCTTTAACGGGGGAAGGGAAAAACAATATGATTTAGAAGATCGAATATTAGTACCATCTCCCAAAGTTTCGACTTATGATTTAAAACCTCAAATGAGTGCTATTGAAGTTACTGATCATATTTTAAATGCCATTTTATATAAAGATTATGATTGTATTATTTTAAATTTTGCCAATCCAGATATGTTAGGCCATACAGGAAATATTAGTGCTACTATTCAAGCCTTGGAAACTTTAGATGTTTGTATAGCTAAAATAACTAAAGCAATTATTGGTAAAGGTGGAGTTATGTTAGTAACCGCTGATCATGGTAATTGTGAAGAAATGTTAACCCCTACGGGCGATATGATGACTTCTCATACAACTAATCCGGTACCTTGTGCTTTAATAGGTTTAGATGGTGTAACTTTAAAAGAAGGGCGCCTTTGTGATTTAGCCCCAACAATATTAGAAATTATGGATTTAGAAAAACCTAAAGAAATGACTGGTAACAGTATAATAAATCATGGAAACTCTTAAAAAAGAGTTTTTTTTCATGATTTCAAAAAATAAGCATATTTTTAATTATGGATAAAATAAAAATAATTTTAGTAGTTTTAATAGTATTTTTTTTAAAAATAGAATGTCAGGCATTAGTTGTAAAAGATTTTTATGGTAAGACTATTCAAGTAGATAATTATAATATCAAGGTAGTGGAATTAAAAAGAAAAATAAGTGATTATTTTAAAGTTAAAAGTTTAGACCAAGAATTATATTTAAATGGAATACCTCTTAAAAATGGTCAACAATTAACTACAATTTCTAAAAATAGTACAATTTATTTATATAATAAAAAAGATAATTATATATATCCAATAGTTATTTTTAAAAAAGGTCAAGGACAAGTAAAAGTAGATAATAAATATAAAGTAAGTTCAATAGTATATCTCGATATTAAACCAGAAGAAGGCTATTATTTAGATAAAATAACTGTCAAAGATTTTGAAGGTAAAAAAATAACTGTTGAAGATAATCGTTTTACCATGCCTTTTGGTTTAGTAAAAATTGAAGTTATATTTGAAAATGATATTCAAAAAGCCAGTGCATTAGTTTATTCCAAAGAAGCGAAAAATAATTTAATCCCTTTTTTAATATTTATCCTTTGTTTAATTTTATCTTTAAAATTTCAAAAATGTTCTAAACGGTAAATGCCAGCATATTATTAAGTATAGAACAAGGAGGAAAAAAATATGGAAATATTAAAAGTTGGCGCTAAATCAAATCCTAATTCGGTGGCTGGCGCACTAGCAAATCTATTTCGAGAAAAAGGCAGTGTCGAAATTCAAGCAATCGGAGCGGGGGCTTTAAATCAAGCCATTAAAGCCATAGCAATCGCTAGAGGTTTTGTAGCACCTAGTGGAAAAAATTTAATTTGTATTCCCGCCTTTACGGATATAGTTATTGATGGTGAGGAGCGAACTGCAATTAAGTTAATTGTCGAATCCAAATAATTTATTTGGGTTTTTTAAATTGATTGAATTTTATACCTATTTTTGATAAAATATAAAAAAAAGAGGGATAACATGGAAGATAACATAAAAAGAAGTATTATTTTAGATCATTATCAAGCCCCAAGAAATAGAGGACTAATCGAAGATGATAGTTATATTAAAGTAGATACCAACAATGAAAGTTGTATTGATGAAATATATTTAATGGTCAAAATCGAAGATGGAATTATTAAAGATGCCCGTTTTGATGGTGAAGCCTGTGCCATTTGTACATCGTCAACTTCCATAATGGTCGATACAATAATGGGTAAAACTATCGAAGAAGCCAAAGAAATCTTAACTAATTTTAGTAATATGATCGATGAAAAAAAATACGATAAAGAAATACTTGAAGAAGCCATCGTATATGATGATATTTATAAACAACCTAGTCGTAAAAAATGTGCCTTGTTACCTTGGTGGGGATTAGAAAAAGCAATTAAAATAAATGAGGAAAAAAATAATGAAAACCATTGATAAAACTTTAAATGAAGAAAAAATAAAGCAAATATCTAAAATAAAAAATGAACCAAGTTGGATGAAATCTTTTAGATTGAAAGCCTTTGAAAAATTTGAACAACTTGACCAACCAAATTTTGGTCCATTTTTAGATGTCCCATTCGACGATATAACTTATTATAAAAAAATAAGTGAAGGTATAAAAGATGACTGGAAACAAGTAGACGAAAATATTCAAAAAACATTTCATAAAATTGGTTTAATAGATGCCGAAAAAAAATACTTAGATGGGGTTGGGGCCCAATTTGAAAGTGAAGTTGTCTATCATCATATGATCGAAGAATTAGAAAAGAAAAAAGTTATTTTTTGTGATACGGATACCGCTTTAAAGAAATATCCCGATTTATTTAAAAAATATTTTAATCATTTAGTTAGTTATGATGAAAATAAATACACTGCTTTAAATGGTGCCGTTTGGAGTGGGGGAACTTTTATTTATGTTCCACCTTATACTAAAGTAGATAGACCATTACAAAGTTACTTTAGAATAAACAGTAAAAACATGGGACAATTTGAACGGACTTTAATAATTGTCGATGAAGGTAGTGAAGTTCATTATATGGAAGGTTGTACGGCTCCAACTTACAGTGCTTCTTCGCTACATGCCGCCGTCGTTGAAATATTTGTTAAAAAAAATGCCAAATGCCGTTATACCACAATTCAAAATTGGTCAACTGATGTTATGAATTTGGTAACTAAAAGAGCGATTGTCGATGAAGGGGGCGTAATGGAATGGATTGACGGCAATATTGGATCGGGCATCAATATGAAGTATCCAGCCTGTATTTTAAATGGCCCATTTGCGCAAGGAAAATGTATTAGTATAGCAGTTTCTAAAGGTAAACAAATCCAAGATACTGGGGCTAAAATGATTCATTTGGCTCCCGATACAAAAAGTTTTATCATAAGTAAGTCTATTGCGAGTGATGGAGGAAATTCAACTTATCGGGGAAAAGTAAAAATAAGTAAAAAGGCTAAAAGATCTTATAGTGTGGTTAAATGTGATACTATTTTACTTGATGATAAATCGAAAAGTGATACTGTTCCAACTAATATTGTTTATCCTAAAGATGCTTATTTAGAACATGAAGCAACAGTTTCTAAGTTGGATCAAGATAAATTGTTTTATTTAATGAGTAGGGGAATTGATGAAGAAAAGGCTAAGGAGTTAATTATAATGGGCTTTTTAGATCGATTCAGAGAAGAATTACCGATGGAATATGCGGTCGAATTAACCCATTTAATGAAAAATTACTTTTAATGTAAAATTTAAAATTGGTAAGACAAACTTAAATTTTGTTTAAATTAAACTTAAAATGTTTAATTTTTTTTTGCATTTTTCTTTATCAATTTTAAATTTTACTTATTTGCAAAAAAATTTTTTTTGTTTTATAGTGGGGACGAAAGGAGAGATTTTATGGTAAATCAAACAATAATAGTTGGGAGACTTGTAAAAAATCCCGAACTCAGAGAAACGGAAAACGGTAATAAAGTAACTAATATTACTTTAGCGGTTCCAAGGAGTTACAAAAATTCAACAGGAGAATATGAAACCGATTTTATCTCCTGTGTCTTGTGGAAAGGTATTGCGGAGAATACTGTTGAATATTGTAAACGAGGAGATCTATTAGGGGTCAAAGGAAGATTACAAACTAGAGTAATTGAACAAGAAGATGAAAGTAAAAGAACTTCTATTGAACTAGTTGCCGAAAAAGTTTCCTTTTTATCGACTCGTCGATATGATTGATGAAATAAAACTTGCTTATTTGATTAAAAATATTTATAATTAAAATGGTGATAATATGAATATTTTAACGGTTATTGAAAATAAAAAAAATAAGCAAGAACTTTCTTTAGAAGAAATAAAATATGTAGTTAACGGATTTGTCGCTGGGCAAATCCCCGACTACCAAATGAGTGCCTTTTTGATGGCAGTTTTATTAAATGGAATGAGTATTGAAGAAACAATTAACTTAACTGATGTTATGATTAAAAGTGGTGATACTCTAGATTTATCTTTTTTAAATTCTAAAATAGTTGATAAACATTCAACGGGTGGAGTAGGTGATAAAACAACTTTAATAGTTGCTCCAATAGTGGCTTCCTTAGGAGTCAAAGTTTTTAAAATGAGTGGTCGTGGATTAGGACATACCGGAGGTACTATTGATAAATTAGAGGCTATTAAAGGGTTTAAAACGACAATTGATAAAAAAGATTTATTAAAACAAATAGAAAATATTGGTATTTGTATCGCCGCCCAAACTGCTTCCTTAGCGCCAGCAGATAAAAAAATATATGCTTTAAGAGATGTTACAGGGACAACTAATTCAATTCCTTTAATTGCCTCTAGTATTATGAGTAAAAAAATTGCTGGGGGAGCCGATTATATTGTTTTAGATGTCAAAGTAGGTAATGGTGCTTTGATGAAAAATGAACAAGATGCTAGATTATTGGCTGATTATATTTTAAAAATAGGTAAACATTATAATAAAAAAGTAGTTTGTCTTTTAACTAATATGAATGAGCCTTTAGGAAATAGTGTTGGTAATGGCTTAGAAGTTTTAGAAAGTATCGATTTACTTAAAAATAAAGGACCTAAAGATTTAAAAGAAATTGTTTTAGCATTAGCCAGTCAAATGGTTCATTATGGTTTAGATATATCTTTAGATGAAGCGTATATAAAGTGTCAAGAAAGTTTAGAAAATCAAAAGGCTTTACAAAAATTTGAAGAGTTAGTTAAGTGGCAAGGTGGTGATATATCTAAAATTGCTGTATCGGATAAGGTAGTATCTTTAAAAAGCCCAAAGACGGGATTTATAACGGATATTGATACTTTAAAAATAGGTCTTTTGGCTAAAGAATTAGGCGCTGGTCGAATGAAAGAAAATGAAAAAATCGATTATGGTGTAGGACTTGTTTTGAATAAAAAAGTTGGTGATTATGTAACTGAAGGCGAAGAACTGGTTAAAATTTATATGAATGAGAAAGACTTACCTTTACAAGAGGTGGTATCTTGCTTTACAATAGATACTGATAAAATAGATAAAAGAAATTTAATAATCGATATATTAAGTAATTAAGGAGTATATATGTCAATAGTAAGAAATAGTTTAATTGGCTTTGCCGTTGGGGATGCGATTGGGGTTCCAATCGAATTTGAACACCGGGAAAAACTTTTAGAAAACCCCGTTACTAAAATGTTAGGTTATGGTAGTTACTCAGTTCCCGAAGGTGTGTGGTCTGATGATACATCTATGACTTTAGCAACCATAGATTCAATAATAAAGAATAATGGTATAAATTATAATAATATGGCCGATTGTTTTATAAATTGGATTGACAATGCTGATTATACGGCCACTAATGAAGTGTTTGATGTTGGGATAACTACTAGATATGCTTTAGTTAGATATACTAATAACAAATTAGATGCAACAAAATGTGGTGGGGAAAGTTTTAATGAAAATGGTAATGGTTCGTTAATGCGAATGTTACCAATTGCTTTATATTGTTATTATAAAAATGTCAATGATGATGAATTATACGATATTGTAAGAAATTGTTCAGCCATTACACATGCCCATGAAATTAGTATAATGGGTTGTTATATATATACTAATTATTTATTTTCTATTTTAAATGGTTTAGATAAAATGGAAAGTTATAATTTATTGAAAAGTATCGATTACCAAAAACATTTTAAAAAAGAAAGTATGGATGTTTATAAGGAACTTTTAGAAGGTAATATTCAAGATTATCGAATGGATAAAATAAAATCTACTGGTTATGTAAAAGATACTTTAGAAACCGTAATATGGGTTATATTAAATACGAATAGTTATAAACAAGCAATTATTGGAGCCATTAACTTAGGCGGAGATACCGATACTATTGGGGCGATAACCGGTTCAATTGCTGGTATTTTATATGGAATGGAAGATATTCCTAAGAAATGGTTAAACAAAATGAAAAGACTTGATTATTTAGAAATGATGGCTGATGATTTTGACAAAGTTTTAGTAAAGTGTAAATAAATGTCAAATTAAGGTATTTTACTTGCATTTTACTATTTAAATAAGATATCCTTATAATAGGAGATGATATGATGATACAACCATCAATAGATAAATTGATGAATGAAGTAGGGTCTAAATATTTTTTAGTCAATTTAGTAGCGAAAAGAGCTAAAGAAATGGAAGAGAAAGGTAATTACCAAATGAAAGAAAAAGATTATTTTTCCTGCAAAAATATTGGACGAGCTTTAGAAGAAGTATCTAAAGGACTAATTCATTTAGAAAAAGAAAATCAATAGATTTTCTTTTAAAAAAATTGTAATCAAAACATATGTATGGGAGGTTTTATGAAAATAGAAAAAATCAAAAAAGAAAAAAATGGAACTTATAAACTAATTATGGAAAATGATGAGTTGATAACTTCTGATGATGTTATTTTAAAATATAATTTGTTATTTAAAAAAGATATAGATAATGATACTTATAAAAAAGTAAAGGATGAAACAGTTTTATTTGAAGAATATAATAAAGTTTTAAAGTATGTTTTAAAAAAAATGCGTTCTACTAAAGAAGTAAAAATATATATGGAAAAATTAAATTTAAGTAATAAAAAACAAGATTTGTTTTTAAAAAAACTCCAAGAAAAAGGTTTTTTAAATGATGAAAAATTTATTAAAGCATATATATCAGAAAAAATGAATTTGTCTAATGATGGACCTTTAAAAATAAAAAATTATTTGGAACAACAAGAGTTAGATAGTAATATAATTGATGATACCTTAAATGATTATAACGATTTTGTTAAAGAAAAGTTAGAAAAACTTATTAAAAAGAAAAAAGGTCAAAATAAAAAATATTCAGAATATATATGGAAAAATAAAGTTGTTTATTATTTGGAAAATTTAGGTTATTATAAAGAAATGGTAGAAGAGATGTATGATAAAATACCGAGTAATAAAGAAGACGATTTAAAAGAAAGAGAATATCAAAAACTTAAAAAGAAATTATCTATAAAGTACAAGGGAGAAGAATTAGAAAAACAAATAAAAATAAGAATGTATCAAAAAGGTTTTTTTGATGTTTAAAGTTGACAAACCAAAACTTAAGGGTTATTATACTATTAGTTTATGAAAGGAGAATTATAGTGATAGAATTAAACGAACCAATATCAAGAGATAAATTATTATTAGCTTGTAAAATTATTGAAGTAGATTTATTGACTTTAAAAGATAAAATAGAATCTACTGAAAATTTAAATTTAGATATTTTAAAAAGATTAAAAAATTCCGAATTAGGACTTTTGGTAGAATCTTTTGTTCCTGGATATGTTGAAAGAGATTATCTTGATAAGTTGTTATTAGCTTGTCAAAAAGTCGAAGAAGAGTTGTCTTTATTTGAAGATGAACTAAAAAATACCGAAATTTCTGATGAAGAGATGGCTAAAAAAATACAAGAATCTAAACTGGGACTTATAGTAGTGCTTAAATTACCAATTGTTGAAAAACAATTATATGCTGAAAGTCTAAGAGCTAAACAAAAAGTTTTAAGATAGAATTAAATCTATCTTTTTGTTATTATTTAGAAAGTGAGAAAACATGGATATTGAAAATGAAATTTTTAAAAGAACCAAAGTTAATTTTGATAGTTTAATTCCTTATGGTTTTGTTAAAGAGAAAGATAAATATATATATTCTAGTATCATTATGGATAATTTTAAAGTTAATATAGTAATTACTGATAAAGGTATGGTTAAAGGAAAAATATATGATTTAAATTTTGATGATGAGTATACTAGTTTTCGAAGAACAAAATATCAAACAAGTTTGATATGTATAACCTCACGATTATACTTTTCTACTTCTTAGAAGTCTCCTTCTC
>CANQHO010000024.1 GCA_947623815.1 uncultured Bacilli bacterium
GGTACTTCAAACTATGATACCGCCACTTTGAAAGCCAAAGGTCTTCCAAGTAGTGCCATCAACGATTACTGGGTTTGTGGAGTATCTAAAGATTATTCAATCGCTGTTTGGTATGGTTATGATCAAAAAGATGTTACTAGTAAATACAGTAACAAAATGGGACAAAAATATCATCGTACTTTATTCTATGCCGTAGCCAAAGGATTCTTCAAAAAAGGAAGTAAAGTTTCTAAACCTAGTGGTGTTGTCAAAGCAACCATTGAAAAAGAAACATATCCAGTAATGCTAGCTAGTGATTTAACCCCAAGTAGTATGAAAGTTACTGATTTATTCAAAAAAGGTACTGAGCCAGATGAAGTATCAACTAGATTTACTCAACTAAATGATGTTTCTGGAGCAACCGCAACTATAAATAATGGTCAAGTAACTATAAGTTTTACGGCCATTCCAACACCAGATAATATCAACAAAGATAAAGTTACTTCTTTACTATCTAATTTATATCGAAATAAAGGATATTTAAATAATGCGGTTAATAAACAAATTGGATATTTTGGAAATGTTACATATAAAATTTATGATGGTTCTAATTTAATTACAACTACCCAAAATAATACCGTATCATTTACCCCACCAGTTGGTTCAAGTGGTACCTATACTATTAAGACATCATATTCTAAATATAGTGGTCTTGATTCTAAAGGAGTTACCGTAACTGTAGACTTATCTAGTTTACCAATTACTCCAACAACTCCAGAACCAACTGACCCAGATGCTTCAACTGATCCAAATACCCAAACTACTCCAACCCCAGATCAAACAACTTAAAAACAATAGTTCAAAACTATTGTTTTTTGTACTCTCGGCAATATTTTTTTAATTGACAATCTTTACATAATGGATTACTGGCTTTACAATAATACCTACCAAATAAAACCATTTGATGATGTAAACGACCTAACTTTTCTTTAGGAAACTTTTTAGTAAGTTTCTTTTCTATTACATTGACATCATCTTTTAAATAAGCTAGTTTCAATCTTTTACTAACTCTCGACACATGAGTGTCTACGGCTATACAATCTTCATCGTATAAATTACTCAAAACAACATTGACCGTTTTTCTTCCCACTCCCGGTAAAGATTCTAAATAATTACGATCATTAGGGACAATCCCATTTTTTTCTTCTAATAAATGTCTAGCTATTTCCTTTAAATAAACTGCTTTTCTTTGAAAAGTACCAATCGGTTTTATTATCTCTATAATATCATCAATTGCCGCTTGACTTAAACTATTTAAATCAGGATATTTCTTAAATAAAATATTTGTTACTTGATTAACCCTTTTATCGGTAGTTTGGGCACTCAACATAACCGCTAATAAAAGTTCATAATCTTTATTATAAACTAACTCACATTGGGGATTAGGAAATAAAAAATCTAAATACTCAATAATATCATTCGTCATTTTCATTCAACCAATCATAATCAAATAATTCTTTATTCTTATTTTTGTTTTGAAAGTTTTTCCGATCTTTTAATACATCTTCTTTAGTTTTTATTCCTTTTTTACCCCATTCATATAAAATACTGTCAATATATTTAAGTTTAAACACCCCATTATATACCGCTTCTTTTAAGGCTAAACGAATAGTTTCTTCAGTTGAACCATTAGAAATCCAACCACTTATCAGTTCATACTCCATCGGAGACAAAGCCCGTCCAAATTCTTGTTCAAATTCACTATATAAATTAGTAACTTTTTCATCCTCTTCTGGATTAGACACTAAAAAAAGGGCTATTTTTTTATACATCGGTTCTAAAGATATCCATTCTTCTTTTTTAACCCCTTGACTTTTTAACTCAATTTTAATTAAATCTTTACCAACTAAATTATCTATCATGCGCATAAAATCTGGAATGGTAATATTTAATTTATCGCTCATAATGGAAGGATCTAAACGACAACTTTCATTTAATAAATAAATTAAAAAAACAAGTTCTTGATGGTTAATATTTAACTCTTTATATGAATCAAACAAAACCCTAGGAAAAACCATACTGCCACCTTTTAATTGTTGAATTACTTTTTCTAACAAACTTCCTCCCACCTTTCTAAATTCCAATATTTACATATTTGATGAAATTTATCATTATCAATATATTTCAATATAATATCTTTTTCGTATTTTATTTTCCCTATCGGAATTAAATCTAATAAATAAACACTTTCTTTTATCGCCTTTTTTAAAGCATCATCAATATTAAAATTTAAACAAACCGAAAATCTAATTGCTCTTAACATTCTAAGAGGATCTTCTTTTATTTTTTTTAACGGATCACCGACACTTTTAATAATTTTATCATCGATATCTTTTCTAGCATTATAATAATCTATATAATTATTATCTTTATCTAAACATAAAGTATTGATAGTAAAATCTCTTCTTTTTAAATCTTCTTTTAAATCAGTGACAAATTCTACTTTGGGGTAATGACCTTGATAAGATATTTCCTTTCTAAAAGTTGTTATTTGAATATTATCTATTATAACCGTTCCAAATTGTTTTAAAACTTTATCCACCTTAGAAAAACACTTAACTACTTCTTCCGGCTTCGCATCAGTACAAATATCTATGTCATTATTTTTTACATGACGATATAAATCTCTTGGATATCCCCCAACTATATACGCTTGATAACCATTATCATTTAAAATTTTACATACCATTTGTCCTGTCATACCACACCTCAAAACTGTAAATATTATATCATGGATAAAATTAAAAGAATAGTTTTTCTATTCTTTTAGTTTAATTCTTCTTTTAATTTAGATCCGGCTTTAATTGTAACTGCAGTTCTAGCTGGAATTTGAACAGCTTCTCCAGTTTTAGGATTACGTCCAGTTGTTGCTGGTTTGTCTTTTGCAGTAAATGTAACAAATCCTGTAATAGTTACCTTTTTTTCTTCTTTTAATCCTTTAGATACTCCTTTAATTAAAGCTTCTAAAGCCCTACTTGCATCAGCTTTAGTTAATCCTGATTCTTCAGCCATAAATTCCACAAGTTGTGTTTTTGACATAATTCTACCTCCATTTTTTTTATTTATAAGCCTATCTTGCTTACAATTTAATATTACCATTTTTTCAATTTAAAATCAATACTTTTTTCTTTTATTTCTAAGGAAAAATAAAGTTTTTTTATATTTTAACTTTATCGTAAATAAAATTAAATAAGGAGGGGCTATGGATAAAGATACAAAAGAACAAATAAACCTCCTTAAATTCAATATAATTTTAACTTTAATTTATATTGGAAGTCTATTTTTTTCCTTGCTTTTAACTTACAATGAAGAAAGAAGAAAAGAAAATAAAAAAACAATTTTTGATTTTAAAAAGGAAGGTATTTATAATTTGGACAATCGTATTTTAATTGCTATTTTGACTTTTGGATATTTTTATATCAATATTAAAAATGATTTAAAAGCCAGAAAAAAAGGTCAAAATACTAAAAATTTTGACCTGCAAGTAATTGCCAGTATCTTTTCTTTTATCTCCGTAATTATTGTCTTATATGTTTCTTATCAAGAATATAAAAATCGCCAAATAAATTCCGCTGATTTCGAAAATCCTGATCTATAAATTACTTTGTTTATATTCTAAACATACTTTATCTAAAGCCTTAACCAGTTCATCAACTTCATCAAAATTAGATAAACGAACTCCGGATGCACATTTATGGCCTCCTCCACCAAAATTGGCAGCGGCTTCGTTTATTATTGGTCCTCTAGATCTTATAGAGCCTCTAATATTTTGATTATTTTTATCATAGGAAAATACCGCCCAAGCATAAATGCCATTTATATAATTAAAATTGTTGACCATATTTCCTGCCGTTGCGGCATCAACATCATATTTTGCTAAAATTTCTTCAGTCAATTTGGCATAGGCAAAACCATTTTCGGTAACACATAAATTATTAGCGATATAACCTTCAAATTTAACTTCTTTTAATGGTCTAGTATATAAATCAGTATAAAGACTTCCAAAATCTATATTGTGTTCCCTAATCAATCTAGACACTAATTGAAAAGTTTTAGAAGTTGTATAAGAAAACAAAAATCTATCCGTATCCGCTACTAATCCAGTATATAGTTTTATAGCGGCTTCATCAGTTATTTTCATTTTAGTATCAAAGGCTAAATCAATTACTAATTGCGAAGCACTACTAGCCGAATCGTCTATTACTTCAATATCACAAAATGCTTCGACAAAAGGATGATGATCTAATTTGATGGTTTTTTTAAACTTATCGACATCAACTCCATCAACTCTTCCTTTATCTGGGGTATCTAAAACGATTAAAAGACCATCATACATATCATCAGTCATCTTATCGATAACTCCTAAATAGTTAAATCTACTAGCCGGAGTTCCAACGACAATAACTTTCTTTTTGGGAAAAGTTTTTTTGATAATGTCTTTAAGACCAAGGGTACTTCCCAAAGCATCAGGATCCGCTCCAACATGTCGCGCTAATACAATTTTGTCATATTTTTTTATATTTCTATAAATACGTTTGTATAGCTTATTCCCCATTTTATCACACTTCCTATATTAGTTATTTGTTAAACGATATGCTTCTTTAGCCATCATAAGTTCTTCATTAGTCGGTACGACATATACTTTTACTTTACTATCATCACTACTAATAATACCTTCGTTTAAGTCTAAATAACCAGCAATTTGTTTATTTTTTTCGGCATCTAATTTAATACCAAGACATTCTAAACTTTTCATGACATTTTCTCTAAATTCCCGGCCATTTTCTCCTACTCCAGCGGTAAATACTAAAGCATCGACATCTCCTTTTAGTTCAACATAATATTGGGCAATATATTTGACTATTTTGTCTTGATAAATGTTATTAGCCACTAAAGCTAGTTCATTGCCTTTTTCTATTTCTCTTTCGATATCTCTAGAATCACTAAATCCTTTACTAACCCCATATAAACCACTTTTTTTGTTTAAAATGTTATCCATTTCATCTAAAGAATAACCTTTCTTCCGCATCATATAAAAGATGGCCGCATAATCAACATCTCCACAACGAGTTCCCATCATAATACCGGCATTTGGACCAAATCCCATTGTTGTATCAATACTTTTTCCATCTTTTAAAGCACAAATAGATCCCCCGCTTCCAATATGACAAATAATTAAATTACAGTTTTCTTTACCTAGTTCTTTCTGCATATGTTCGGTTATATATTGATAACTAGTTCCATGAAAACCATATTTTCTAACGCTATCTTCTTCATACCATCCATAAGGAAATGGATATAAATATTGTTCTTTTTTCATCGTTTGATGAAAAGCGGTATCAAATATAGCAACCTGTAAAGCATTGGGTATAGCCTCTATAAATGATTTTATACCGGTTAAATTAGCGGGATTATGTAAAGGCGCAAGTGGCGCTAATTCTTCTATTTTATTGATAACTTCGTCGGTAATAACTGTTGTTTTGGTATAGTCTTCTCCACCATGAACAACTCTATGACCTACGGCTTTAATTTCATCTAAGTCACTAATTATATTGAAATTAAACAATTCTTCTTTTAAACATTCTATTGCTTTAACATGATTTTCTAAAGCCACTTCTTTTTTTATTTTTTCACCTTGACATTTCAAAGTGTAAAAACTTCCTTCCATTCCAATTCTTTCAAAATATCCAGATATTAAAACTTTTTCTTCTGGCATTTCAAAGGCGGTAAATTTTAATGATGAACTTCCTGCATTAACAGCTAAAACTTTCATTTTATTCCTTCTTTCTATAATTTATATTCTAATATTTGTAAGTTTGGTACACTCATAGTTGTCAAGTCGCCATTTTCGGGGATTTTTTCAATTAGATAATGAATTGCCCGTGATACGGCACTATGAGTCACTACCAAAATATTTTTATCAGGATAGGTATTTATAATATCTTCTAAAAAAACGGAAATTCTATCTAAAAAGTCTTGGACTTTTTCTATATTATTATCTTCGATATTTAAATAGACATCCCAACATTTTACTCGATCAACGTCTTTTAAAAGTTTCCCCTCATTTTTTCCCCAATTTCTTTCTATTATTCTTTCATCTTCAATAATTTTAATGTTTTTATCGACTAATATTTGAGCCGTTTGTTTGGCTCTTTTTAAAGGAGAGGTAATTACTAAATCTATTTTTAAGGTGTCTACTAATTTTTTTAAGTTCCACGCTTCTTTTATACCTTCTTCATTTAATGGAATATCGGTTCTTCCTTGGACTTTTTGTTCTTGATTCCAAATGGTTTGACCGTGTCTTACTACATATAGTTTCATTAGTTTTTATTTTTCATTTGAGGAAATAATACTACGTCTCTAATAGATGGTTGATTAAAAATTATCATCATTAGTCTATCAATTCCAAATCCTAAACCAGAAATAGGTGGCATACCTTGTTCCATGGCTTGTAGAAAACTTTCGTCTAATTCCATGGTTTCATCATCACCTTGGGCTTTGGCCTTTAATTGATCTTCAAAGTTTTTTCTTTGAACAACTGGATCAACTAATTCGGAATAGGCTTTACATAATTCGGTTCCACAAACTAAAACTTGAAAAACATCGATGACTCTATTATCTTTGTCGTTTCTTCTAGCCAAAGGAATTAAAGCAGCCGGATAATTGTATATAATGGTTGGTTCAACAATGTTTTCTCTTATGGTTTTTTTGTAAGAGAAATCTATTATTTGACTCAATGATTTATATTCTTCTAATTCTTCATAAGTAAATAATCCCTTTTCCACTATTTTTTTCTTAAGTTCTTGTGGATCATCAATCTCTAAAAAATCAAAACCATATATTTTAGTCAATTCTTCGATATAGTTGATTCTTTTCCAATCTTCTTTACCAAAATCAATTGTATGTCCCTGATATTCGATAGTTGTACTACCTACTAATTCCATAAGTAATCCTTTGATAAATTTTTGATAAAATTTTATATTGTCTTCAAAATTCCAATATGATGCATACCATTCTACTTGGGTAAATTCTTGGAGATGTTCGGTATCCATTCCTTCATTTCTAAAGCATTTAGCCAATTCATAAACTCTATCAAAACCTCCAGCAATACATTGTTTTAAATAAGTTTCTGGGGCGATTCTTAAGTTACATTCAATATCTAAAGCATTATGATGGGTATAAAATGGTTTAGCGGAAGCCCCACATACGGCATTTTGTAGAATAGGAGTTTCTACTTCTAAAAAACCATTTTCTCCTAAAAATTTATGGATATAAGCATACATTTTACTTCTTCCTAAAAATACTTTTCGCGTATCGGCATTCATAATTAAGTCGACATATCTTTGTCGATATTTAAGTTCGGTATCAGTTAAACCATGATATTTTTCCGGTAATGGTCTTAAGGCTTTTCCCAAAAATTGAAAGTTATGAACTCTAAGGGTTTTTTCTCCAGTTTGGGTAGTAAATATTTCTCCTTCAGCCCCAATAAAATCTCCCGTATCAATTTGTTTTTTAAAGAATTGATATGCTTCTTCGCCTACTTCATCAATTTTTATTTCTAACTGCATATCTGCTTCTATATCCCGAATCCGAACAAAACTAAGTTTTCCCATTTTTCGCATAAATATAATCCGTCCAGCAATTCTGACATCACTAGTTCCGTCTTCTAACAATCGGGCCTCTTTTAAAGCATGGCTTTTTTCATATCTTTCGGGATAAGGATTACAATATTCTCTTATCTTTTCTACTTTTTCCATTCGGACTTGTTCTTGTTCTGTATATTGTTCCATCAAATCACCTCACACAGTAACACCATTATAACATAAGAAACCTTTATTTCGCAATATAATATGTGTTCTTTTGAACCATTTATTTTCAAAAAAAATATCAACATTTGTTGATATTTAGTTTTATAAAAATTGTTATTTATAACTTTTAAACTGTTTTACTTCCATAGACATTTTCTATTTTTTTATATAACCCATCTTCCCCTTTTTGTAAGGTAACTTTTTCAGCTTGGAAAAAAGCTTTAAGTTGATCATCTAATTCATCAAAGTCATATCCTAAACCTTCTATTTCTCTTAAAGTATACCTATCGGTTATTGGCGCATATGATACTTCAAAACTTTCTTCTAATGAATTAACAGGGTGTGCTTTTCTTCTTAAATACTCTGCTACTTGGTATTTATTTAAATTAGTCATCTGCATAATTTGTTTTGGTTTCATTCCTTGACTCGCTAGTTGTTGTACTTTCAAAATCAAATTTTGTTCATTTAAATTAATTCTATTAACTAAATACGCCGGAACATAATCAGCCAAATAAGCAGGTGCATATTCTTCAGATGTACTTTTACTCCTTACATCATTATAAAATAAAATATTGATTAAATCCTTGTTTGGTTGCATTTTTTCTACCTCCTATTTTCTTCATTGTAGTTAATATTTAATTAAATGTCAATATCTATTAGTCAACTTTACACTAATATATACTTACTAAATACATATTTATTAAAAGGCCTATCATCATAAGTACCACACTTGCAATAAATAACCCTTTACTTAATTTTTTATCTTCAAATAAATATTTTTTTAAATTCCATGTCAAATAGACAAAAATAGATGTAAAACCAATATTAAATATAGTATCACCATATAAGACTTCTTCTTTAATAAACAATAAATTTCTAATATCGTAAATTGTCAAATAAGATGTGTATATTATTAAACCAATTCCAATTAAAATACCCAAATATCTAACACCTTGAATAAAGTCATTATTTTTTTTGATTTTGTTTTTATAAAAGAAATATAATATTGCCAAAATAAAACTAAGGTAAAAAGCTAAAACATCAATCAAATCATATCCAAATTCCGTAATCGGATATATCTTTTGAAAAAGCCAATTATGTTTATACGCTATAACTAAAGTATCAAAAAAGTACCAAGTTTTATTTATAATTATTATTCCAATTATAAGCAAAATTGATATTTTAATTATTTTTTTTATCTTTTCCATTAACATCGCCATTTTAATTATACCAAATTTATAAAAACATTGTCATATTTTTCATTATTTAATTTACTTCCAAAAATCGACATGTTATAATTATTATAATAGAGAGGAGTGTTTATGAAAAAAGTATTGAAAAAATTAAGTAGTTTTATTTTAGTAGGAGTTTGTTTATTTACCATTACTAGTAAAGTAAGCGCTAAAGTACTAACAGTTGAGGAAGTATCTAATAATTTCGCAAATACCGAACTTATCAAATTAGCCAAAGATACTTTAGATATAAATATTAGTTCTAAAGTCAATACTGATACTAGTACTATAGACATATACGTTGATTCTAAAAAAGAATTTTCCATTAAATATGGACAAGACTACCTCGAATGGACATTTGATGTCGATGATGAAAATACAACTAGTGTAGATGATATAACAAAATTAATAAATGATCTTATTATTAGATCTTTTGGAATTCAAGGTATTATGGAAAGTGTTATAACAACAAGCGGTCATCTTGGTAAATTTTTTAATGTAGATTCCGATTATTCTAATACTTATGATACTTATGGTATTGAACTAAAATATAAAGTTTCAAGTAACGAAAAAAAATTGGAAAGTTTTAAAATGTCTCTTGATAAAGATAAAATAGATAAGTTAGTTGAAACTTATGGTGTAGATATAAATACTATTATTGAAAGTACCAAAAAAGAAACAGAATCTTACGAAAATAATACTAAAACAACAACAAAACAAGAAAAAACCGAAAAACAAGATAAATTAACTAATCCTAAAACAGGATTACCATTTCCAACAACTACTATAATATTAGCCCTTATCAGTGGTATAATCATTATAATAAGTGTTTACAAACTAAAAAAAGTAGGAACAAAATAGTTTACTACTTTTTTAATGTCAAAATAAGTTTTTTTAAATCTTCTTTGTTTTCGGTTTTAAAAACTTCTTTTTTAAAATCAGCTGTATTAGGTATACCTTTAAGATACCAAGCAACATGACTTCGCATTTCTAATATAGCCGTTCTTTCATTTTTATATTGCAACAAATAATCTAAATGTTTCAACATCATATCACATTTATCTTGAATGGTTACTTGATTAGGTTCGATACCTTGATTTAAATAATCGACACATTGTTTAATTAACCACGGATTACCTAATATTCCTCGGCCAATCATAACGGCATCACAAAAAGTTTCATCTAACATTTTTTTAGCATCATAACAACTTTTAATATCCCCATTCCCGATAACGGGTATATTTACATTTTCTTTTACCTGTTTAATTATATTCCAATCGGCTTTTCCTTGATATCCTTGTGACCTAGTCCTTGGATGAACTGTAATCGCACTAGCACCAGCCTTTTCTATTTCTTTAGCAATTACTAAAGCATTTATATGTTCCATATTCCAACCACTTCTAATTTTAACTGTCACTGGTACATTAACACTATTTACAACTTCAGATACAATTGAATAAACTTTTTGAGGATTTTTTAAAAGTCCACTACCGGCTTCAGATTTTACAGCAACTTTAGGTACTGGACAACCCATATTTATATCAATAAAGGCTACTTTATATAAACTAGTTAGAATCTTAGCCGCTTTAGCCATTGTTTCTTTAGATGAACCAAATATTTGAATACCAACTGGTATTTTTAAATCGTCAATACCATTTAACATATCAAAGGTTTTTTGATTGTTTCTAACAATAGCCTCAGCACTAATTAACTCAGTTACCGCAAATCCTACTTCCATTTCTTCGCATATTTTCATATATGCCGGATTGGAAATACCAGCCATTGGGGCTAAACCTACTTTGTTTTTTATTTCAACATTTCCTATTTTCCACATAATAATCTTCCTTTTTCATATATACATTAACATTTTTTTTACTTTTTTTCAAATTTAAAAAACCGTCTTTCTAAGAAAACGGTCATAATTATATTTCAACGTTATGATATATATTTTGGACATCTTCAATTTCATCTAGCATGGTATTCATTCGCTTAAATATTTCTAAATCTTCACCTTGTAAAGATATTTTTTCTTTTGGTAACATTACTATTTCATCTAATTCAAATTCAACATCTTTTATACTACTTATCGCTTCTTTGATTTTAAATAAATCATTAGGTTTACCATATACAACAGTCATTCCATCACTAGTTTCAATGTCTACAATATCCACATCCTTTTCAATTAAAGCATTCAAAGCATCTTCTTCACTTATATATTTAAAACCTACTACACATAAATGATCATATTGAAAAGATACACTACCCATAGCCCCCATTTTAGTATGACATTTATTTAATACGGCTTTAATAGCACTAACCGTTCTATTGACATTATCAGTTAAACATTCGACAATAAAAGTAGAACCACCTGGTCCAAATAATTCATATCTGGCTTCTTGATATGTTTCATCTACACCACTATTTACTTTATCAATTGCCCGATTGATAATATCACTAGGAACCTGTTCCTTTTTAGCCCTTTCAATTAGTCTTTTCAATGAAGCATTGCTGTTTGGATCTGTTCCAAATTTTTTGGCTGCTTGATATATTTCCCTTGCATACATAGAATATAATTTAGCCTTGGCCGCTCCCGTTTTTTGAATACTTGCTTTTCTAACTTCATATGCTCTACCCATAATTTCACTCCTTGCTTACATTATTATATGTCATTTTTACTTTTTTATCAAGTTATTAAAGTATAACAACAAAAAAGACTATTTAATTAGTCTCGCGGTTTAAATATCAATGAAAGAAAAAAGGAAATAATAATAGCCGCTACTATTCCTGCTGAAGTCAAATCAAACATTCCTAAAAATAAACCTAACAAACCGTCATTTTGCGCCTTAGTTAAAGCCCCATGGACTAAAGAATGGCCAAAACTAGTAATCGGGACACTAGCACCGCCACCAGCCCAAAGTAATATTTTGTCATAAAGACCAAAAGTATCTAAAAAAGCCCCTAATATAACAAACAAAGTTGTAATATGACCTGCCGTTAATTTAGTATGATCCATTATTATTTGGCCCAATAAACAAATGCCCCCACAAAATAAAAATGAATTAAGATATATCATCTAATACCTCCAATCCTATCGCATGAGCAATGGCGGGAATGGTATGCTTTTCGTTAACCATAGTTTGACTCATTAAAGCCCCCGTCGCTACCAACAATATTCTTTTCATTTTTTTCTTTTTCATCAAAGGAATTAAATAAGCATAAGTAACTAAAGGAGCACAGGCTGGACCACTACCTCCCGCATAAACATTTTGCTTATCCAAGTCGTAAATCATCGAAGCCGTATCATCATAATTTTTTAAATCTAAATTATATTCTTTTTTTATGTATTCTTTTAATATATCTTTACCATATCTCCCCAAATCACCACTATATATAGCATCGTAATAATCGATACTTCGATTGGTATTTTTTAAATGTTTATATATTGTATCCGCACAGGCCGGAGCCATAACTGCTCCCATATGATAAACATCTTTAATTCCCATATTTTTTACCGTTCCAATAGTAGCACTTTCAATCCGTACTCCTTTTTTTTCATTACTTATCAAACAACTAGCACTACCAGTTACCGTAAAAGTAGTTGTTTTTCTTTTGGGTCCACCATATTCAACGGGATATCTAAATTGTTTTTCCGCCCCATTATTATGGGAAGTTACCGTAACAATACCATTTTTAATTTGTTTGGCTTCGACCATATTAGCCGTTAACAACATTCCCAAAGTACTGGTCGCACAAGCATTATATATTCCAATAAAAGGTATTTTTAAAGTTTCCGCTGCATAGTTTGAAGCAACCAATTGGTTCAACAAATCACCACCGACTAATAAATCTATATCTTTAATTTGTTTATCTTCTTTTTTTAAAAGTTTTTTTACTCCCTCAACAAACGATTTGGCTTCTGCATCTTCCCAAGAATCAGTCCCAAAGTAAAAATCTTTATAGGCTTTATCAAAATATTTTCCTAAAGGGCCATTTTTTTCATATGGTCCAACTATGGTACAGGTATTATTTAAATAAACATCTCGATAATTGAATGTCATATATTACCTCCAAATAATAAGTATCTTAACATACCAAAGATATAAGCACTGACCACTCCAAAAATAATTACTGAACCAGTTAATTTAAACATAGAAGCACCAATTCCCGTTACCATACCTTCTTTTTTATACTCCAATGCGGCACTCATCATCGCATGGGCAAAACCAGTAATTGGTACAAACAAACCAGCTTTACAAAAATTAACAATATTATCAAAAAAGCCTAAACATGTAAATAAACAACCTAAAAATATTAAAGTTATAATCATAAATGATGTTGCTTCAGTTGTTGTAACATCTAAAATTCTTACATAAAAAGTAATTAAAAATTGACCAATCATCCCCATAATACCACCAGATATAAAAGCCCAAAATCCATTTTTTAAGGAATCTTCTTTGGGAGTATGTTTTTTTACAATTTCATTATATTTTTTTTGTTCCATTATCTCACCCTAAAATTATTATGGATTTTTTTATTTTTTATATACAAAAAAGTGTCTAATTGACACTTAGGATAGATTTTTCTTTATTTTTTCTTTTATTTTATTTTCTAATCTTGACACTTGAACTTGGTTCATTCCCAACATAGACGCCACTTCTACTTGACTATAATTTTCTAAATATCTTTTTTGAATTATTGTTTTATCTGGTTCTTTTAAATTATTTAATTCTTCTTTTAAAGCAATTAAAGTATCTAAATTTAAACTTGGTTTTTCAATGACATCATAATAAGACATTTCATTTTCTTCTTTTATAATTGTATCATCTAAACTACTAACACTATTTGGTATTTTAAGTATTTCTTCGATTTTTTCTTCCTCTATTTCTAAAGCAGAGGCTATCTCTTTAATTGTCGGATAACGCATTAGTTTTTGTGACAATAACAAAGTCATTTTTTCTATTTTTAATTTTAAACTAATTATGTTTCTTCCCACTTGAATAGTTTTATCATTTCTAACTACTTTTTTCATTTCTCCTAATATAAAAGGATAAGCAAAAGTAGAAAATTTAGTTCCGTAACTTTCATCAAATTTTGATTTGGCATCCATAAGTCCAATAAATCCGGCTTGATATAAATCTTCTTTAGAGGCATACCCGTTAAACATATGGGACATTTTATGAATCATCATTCCATACTTTTCAACTAAGTCGTTCATACAAAAACCTCCTTAAAAACAGCCAATTCATCAGGAATATACGAAGCATAGTTTGTGATTCTATTTTGTTTTAAAAAGTTAGATACTTCTTCTTTCATATTGTCTACTATAAACACTTCACCACTATGTTTTTTACATAGTTCATGACTATATAAAATCCTATTATAACCATATCTATCTATTTTAAAGAGGCCTTCAAAATTATAAACAATATGATATATGCCGCCCTGTTTCATTTTTATCAAAACTGTTTTCTCAAAATAATCAATTGTTTTTTTGGTTAATTCACCGGTTAATCGCGCAAACAAAATTCCTTTTCGATATTCTAATATTATATTTAACATGTCATCACCCAAATATACTTTATCAATTATAAATAGTATAATTTGTCATATAAAGGAAAAATTATATATTTAATTAAATTTTTTTACATAATTCCGATATATAGTTAATGACAATGTAAAGAAAATGTATTGATACTAATATAATCGTTTGATATACTAAAAATATTAAGGAGGGATATTATAAAACGTTCAGTTAATCTAAACATTAGAGTTGATAGTGAGTTAAAAAAAGATGCGGAAGACTTATTTAAAAGATTAGGTCTTAATATGAGTAGTGCCATCAATGTATTCTTAACTCAAAGTGTAAGAGAACAAGCAATACCTTTTGAAATACATGAAGAAACACCAAGTAAAAGACTTCTTAAAGCCTTAAAAGAAGCCGATAAAATTGCCAAAAATCCTGAAAAATACAAAGGTTATCATGATATAGAAGAACTTATGAAAGACTTGGAGAAATAAATTTATTTAATTTTCCAAACAATCAAATTATATATTTCTTACTATTTAAATAAAATCAATTTTTTATAAAATCATAATTTGTCATATCATGGTTTTATATTGTATAAAATCTAAAAATAGTGTATCATATTTTATAGGTGATTCAAGTGCGTGAAATATCCAAATACAAAGTAGAAAAAGGAATTTTAATACCGATATTTTTATTTGTTATTATTTCGGTTTTAACTATTTTTAGTGCTCAAAACGTTTTAGGTAGTGAAACTAATTTAGCTTTGAAACAAATTATTTGGTACGCTGTCGGTTTTGGATTAGCATATTTTATTATGGCTATCGGAAATAAAAATGTTTATAAAAATGTTTGGATTTTATACATAATTGGTAATATTGCTTTACTGGCTTTACTTTTATTTGCCGATCCTATCAATAATGCCAAATGTTGGTTTACAATTAAACATATAGGTACTATTCAACCTAGTGAATTTATGAAAATCATCTTAATTTTGACAATTGGTACTATGATAAATAATTTTAATGAAAATTTTAAAAATCCAACTGTTTTTGAAGAATTTCAATTTTTATTTAAAGTTGCTTTAGTAGTATTGGTTCCTAGTTTTTTAACATTTTTACAACCAGATACTGGTGTGGTTTTAATTTATTTACTAATTACCGTTATAATGCTTTTTATCTCCGGTATTAGATATCGTTGGTTTGTTTTAGTCTTAGCATTGGCTTTATTATTAGTAGGTTCTATTGTCGGTATTTATTTTTACAGTAATGATTTATTTATCAAAATATTTGGAACTAGTTTTTTTCTTAGAATTGATAGATTGTTAGATTGGTCTAATCAAAGTGGTTATCAATTAGAAAATGCTTTAACATCTATTGGTTCAGCGGGAATGTGGGGACATGGTTTTAATAAAACTCCTCTTTATTTTCCAGAAGCTCAAACTGATTTTATATTTGCCGTATACGCTAGTAATTTTGGTTTGGTTGGTTCTCTATTTTTAATTTTACTTATTACTTATTTTGATATTAAACTAATTACTACAGCTTTAAAAACAACTTCTAATATTGATAAATATATTATTTCCGGTATTGTTGGTATGCTTATTTACCAACAAGTTCAAAATATTGGAATGACCTTTGGTTTAATGCCGATTACCGGTATTACTTTGCCATTTATTTCTTATGGTGGTTCTAGTTTACTTAGTTATATGATTATGCTTGGTATTATATTTAATATTTCAAATAATTCATTAAGATATACAAATGCTTAATGAATTTTTAATTTTATATATGTTAATTTTTCTTTTTATATATATTACTATAAATCTTATTCTATATTTTGTTCAAATTCTACATAAAAATTTTAAGTAGGCACTATGAAAAGTTGTTTTTTTATGTTAAAATATTTTTTGTGATACAACTCCTTGAACAAGATTATTGTATCACAAAAAGTCCTGATTTCTTTATGATTTCAGGACTTTTTAAATTTACTTAAGGAAAAAGACTGTCAGGAAATTATTTAATATTCAGACAGTCCTTTTTTATGTTGCAACAAGATTTAAAGCATTAGACTGACTACTTCCTGTTTTTCCATCATTTAAGAATTTGACTCCAGATTTTAGAACTACGACTGGGCGCACTCCACGCGAAGCATAGTAGTCGCTGTAGTCCACATACC
>CANQHO010000025.1 GCA_947623815.1 uncultured Bacilli bacterium
TAAATTTATTAATACTATTTAAAAATTTAATAAAAACTGATATAATTTTAGACATGACATTACCTCGATTCTTGTGTCTTATGTTTCTAAAAACATTATATCGGGTAATGTCATTTTTTGATAGATAAAAATACAAATTTCTATAAAAAAATATTTCCAAAATAGAGGTAGGAAGAAAAAATATAGAAATTGTAGATAGATAAAAGAAGAAACAGGTAGTTTGCATTAAAACTATGCACACTACCTGCTTTTGAAGGAGGTATTTATATGTTAAACAATCAAATGACAACGACAACTTATATGACGACATTAAAATCAATTTTGCTATATTGATTGTTTTAACATTGTATAAAAAAATTATATTTAAATATACAAGTCTATTACAATCAGTGATAGGCTTTTAATTATATAAAACTAATGGTAAAATATAAGTATAAATACTATGATATAGGACAAGATTATTAAGACATTATTTTAAAGAGAGTTATCGATTGGTGCAAGATAATAAATAACCTTAATAATTACTACCTATTAAGTTGCATTCGAAAGAAATTGCCCGAGAATTTTGGTTAAAAAAATTAAGTAAAAGAAGAGGATGGTACCGTCTTAAAGACTCCTATGGTATTATTCTTTTTTATTTTATAAAGGAGATGGTTATATGACGGAAATTGATACGATTTTCTCCTTCAAAAGCAAATAAAAGAAAGAAGGTAAATTATGAATCAAAAATGTTGTGAATTATTAAAGAAGATAATTCAAAAAGAATGTAAAGATATAAGATTAGATAATATGTCCTATAATGAAGATGAATTTTATTATGAATTTAAGTCTGATAAACAAATAAGTGAAAATGACTTTGCAAGAATTGAAGAAGAAATAAAAAAAATGGATGAAAATATTTATGTAAAATTGTTAAGAATAAGTGGAGTTTATTTAGAAGGTAATGCTGATAATGAAATGATTACTAGAATTGTTGGTAAAAGTTTTTCATCAAAAGAAGAATTAGAGGAATATAATGAATTTTTAGAACAGGCTAAAGAAAGAGATCATAGAAAAATAGGTCAAGATTTAGATTTGTTTTGTTTTTCAGATTATGTAGGATCTGGTCTACCATTATACACTCCTAGAGGAACTATTGTTAAAGATGAATTGCAAAAAGAAATAGAAAGAGTATGTAAAAAGTATGGATTTCAAAAAGTAAGTTGTCCATCACTTGCCGATATATCATTATTTGAAACTTCTGGTCATGCGGAAAAATTTAATGATGAATTATTTAGAGTAGAATCTTTAAAAGGACATAAATTTGTTTTAAAACCAGTACAATGTCCACATCATACTCAAATATTTGCCTCTAAATTAAGAAGTTATAAAGATTTTCCAATCAGATATATGGAAAGTGATAAACAATATCGGGCTGAATTACAAGGAGCAGTAGGAAATAGTTTATCAAGAGTGTATGCCATTACTGTTGAAGATGGTCATTCTTTTTGTAGAAGAGATCAAGTTAAACAAGAAGTTATCAATATGTGCAATTTAATAAAAGATTTTTATTCTCGGATGGGATTATGGGAAGAACATTGGATTTCATTATCTGTTAGAGATTATGAACATCCAGAAAAATATATTGGAAACAAAGAAGATTGGGATATATGTGAACAAATGATGCAAGAAGTTTCTGATGAGTTAGGATTACATGCTAAAAGATGTGAAGGAGAAGCAGCATTATATGGACCAAAATTAGATTTTATGTTTAAAGATGCTTTAGGTAGAAATATTCAAATTCCAACTGTGCAATTAGATTTTGCAATGCCTAAAAGATTTGGACTTTTCTATATTGATGAAAATGGAGAAAAACAAACACCAGTTATGGTGCATAGAGCAGTTTTAGGTTCTTATGAAAGATTTTTAGTGTTATTACTAGAACAATTTAAAGGTGTTTTACCAATATGGCTTTCCCCAGTACAAGTAAATATTATTCCTGTAAATATTAAATATCATGATGAATATTGTAAAAAAATAAAACAAATGTTAGAAGATGAAGATATAAGAGTAGAATATGATGATTCTAAAGAACAAATGGGTAAAAAGATTAGACAAAGTAATATAATGAAAAATCCTATAACTTTGATACTTGGTGACAATGAAAGAGATAATAATTTAATTAGTTATCGAAAACTTGGTAGTGATAAAACAGAGTCTTTACCTATTGATGAATTTTTAAAATTTATTAAAAATGAAATAAATAAAAGATAATTTAAAAAGAAAATTTTAAGTATCATGCTCAAAATCTTCTTTTAAAGTGTATTTTACTATTTCACAATTTTTTAGTTCAAAATTAGCTATATTTTTTTCAGGATTAAAATATAAATGAAAGGCACAACATATATCTCCATGGGTAACTATTAAGATGTTTTTATTTTTATAATTTAATTTTAGATTTTCAATAAAGTTATTTATACGACTAATTATACTTTTAAATCCTTCTGAATTTTTGCAAATAATGTTTTTATTACAATCATACCATATTACTTTATTTTTCTTTAGTATTTCTATTGGTTTATATTGCATACTTCTAGTGTCTCTTTCTAACAATCTATTATCGTATATAATTTTATATTTGTTTTTAGTAGCAATTTTACAAGTTTGTTTAGCTCTTTTTAAAGGAGAACAAAAAACTACATTAATTTTTAAATTTTTTATAATTTGTTGTAAGTCTTTTGCTTGTTTTTTTCCTTTAAAAGTTAGGCCATGATTATTTCTACCATTTATTTGATTTTTTAGATTAGCTTTGACTTCTCCATGTCGGATAACATATAATACCATACATACCTCATTTTCTTATATTAAAATAATATCTTGTCTTATAATAATATTCTAACATAACTTTATTTAAATGTTTTAAAAAGTTTGAAATTTGATGATATAATTATAACTATAATAATTATTTGAATTTAAACTTTAAAAAAAATTAGAAAGTTTTTATAAGAAAATTTCACGAATGTAAATTATGAAAAAAACTAAAAGGAGAAATTGGATATGAAGCATCATATTTTTAATTTTAAAGTAATAAATATAGAAAATAGAGATAGTAATAAAATAAAATCTAATTTGACAGAACTTAATTATCTTTATCAAAAATTTTTAAAATTAAGTAATGAAGATGAAGAAAAAATTATAGATATCCATCAAATTATAACTGAAAAATATAGTCATTTGCAATTTATAAATGAATTAGAATTTTATTCCAAAAAAATTAGTAATTATAAATATCAAAAAAACAAAAGAACAATTAAAACTTTTGAAGCAAAATATAATTATTCTTGTTCTTTAGTGTTTAAAAATATAACTGACAACGGTTTAAAACAAAAATATTTAGAATATATAAATACAATTTATACTTCTAGAAAAGATAATATGGAATACACTTATTATTATAATCGTTTTAAAACTTCGATAATTGTTCAGGGCCAAAAAATAAAAATTACATTTTTAAATATTTATGATTTGATGGATTTACCAATTTCTTGTTATGAAAAGAAAAAAATATATAATCTTTTTTCTTACAAAATAAAAAATAACGAACATAAATTTGAAAAGTACATATTAGAAATTGTTAATAAAAATGCGAAAATAAAGAATTATTTTTTAACTTCTATGTATAAAAATGGTATTAAAAATGATTACATTAGCATGGCAATAAAAGTTATAGAAAAGAGTAATATACTTTCAAAATATATAATTTATAAAAAAGAGTATTTAGAAATTCAAGACATATTTCATTTGGAATTATTTTCTTGTGATTATAATTATAAACATAAATTCCAGTTTGATTTGAATAAAATTTCAAATATTTTCTCTGCCTTTGGAAATACATATATTCAAATCGTTTTGAAATTTCTTAATGAAAATATTTTTATAAATAAAAATATTCAAAATAAAGGGTTAACTATAACAGATTTATCTGGTAACGGATTTATTTTATTACAAAATTTTGATGTTAATGCCATTGATTCAGTTTTTATTCTTTTTCATGAACTGGGTCATCTTTTATATAGTTTTTACTCCGAAAATAAGATTGTAAATACTAATGATATTATTTTTTCAGAAATTACTGCTATAACTAATGAACTAATTTTAAATAACTATTTAATGGATAATAAAATAATATATGATAATTTATATTTTTTAGATAGCACATTAAAAATTTTGATAAAAGGTGTTGAGAGTTTTAAATTATTAAATAGTATTTATAATTTAAAAAATATAAATTATTTTTTTATTAAAGATGAATATTATAAAATTATAAAAGAATTATATAAAAATCAAATTATCATAGAAGATGGAAATATCGATTTTATAATTGATAATTTTATATCAAACGATATATATTACTTGCGCTATATGCTGGCTTTAATTATTTCTATAAATATTTTTATAAAAATTAAAAATCATTCCGCTGGAATTGATAAATATATTAACTTTTTAAAATATTCATCATTATGTTCGAATATAGAAGAAGCCTTAAAAATTGTCGATATTGATTTGAACAATATAAGTACATATGAAAATGTGATAAATTATCTATATGAATTGATGAAATCTATATGATAATAGTAATAAAAAATTTATAAATAATTGACAATCTATTATTAAATCTATATAATATTTGGGTAAGGAGGTCAATATTATGATTAAATTTATCAAATCTTTATTTTCTAAGAAATTAGATAAAAATGATTTAGAATTATTGGCTATTTGTGAAACACATAGATCATAATCTAAATTCTGATTAAGACTGTATCAAATAGCGATACAGTCTTAATTATTTGTGTTATGGAACGGAGGAAAGTATGAAAATTACAAATTTAAAAGATGCAAGTTCAGTTTCTGGTGGAAAGGCTTCAGGTTTAGCTTTGCTTTATAAAATGGGAGTTCCTGTTCCCGCCGGTTTTGTTATCGACAATACATTGAATTTGGAATTTAATGAAGCAAATATATTAGAAATTAAAAAGTTTTTAAACCAGTTAGATTCAACAAAAAAACTTGCTGTTAGATCGTCAGCACGGGCAGAAGATGGTACTAGTAAATCATTTGCTGGTATATTTGAAACTGAATTAAATGTGAATAATGATATAAATAGCGTTTTAGCAGCTATAAAAAAAGTTAATGCTAGTGCAACAACGGATGTAGTAAAAGCTTATGCTAATAATGAAGAACAAATTATGAATATTGTCATTCAAGAGATGGTTGAACCACAAATATCTGGAGTAGTGTTTTCTGAAGCAATTGATATTAATGGTGATGATGTTGTATTATTTGAATGTGTTGAAGGATTGGCTGATAAATTAGTTAGTGGTTCTGCACATCCAGCTCAAGTTATCATCAAAGTGAAAGAAAATCAATTAGATGAAACAGCTTTGAGAGTTGAAGGTAGTTTGTTAAATTTAAGTAGTTTAAAAAGCATTTTTCCTTTTGTTAATAGAATTAAACAACTTAGTGATAGACCATTGGACATGGAATGGTGTATTGATAAAGATGGTAAACCATATTTTGTGCAAGCTAGACCAATTACTTCTACTGTTTTTATAAATAAAAGTACGAAAAATGCTGGTATAGTTGCTTCAAGAGGATATACTGAGGGAAAAACATATGTGATAGATGAAAATAAATCTGATGAAGAAATTAAATATGCAATAGATAATTTTCCTGAAGGTGCAATTTTAGTGGCTGGGGTAACCGAAACATTATATATGCCGGCTATTAAAAAGGCAAGTGGAATTATTACAGAAGAAGGATCAGCATTATCACATGCTGCAATCGTTTCTAGAGAATTAGGAATACCTTGTATTGCTGGATATAAAAATGCAATCAGTTTGTTTCCAACTGGTACAAAATTAGTGTTGGATGCTTCTAATGGGAAAATAGTTGCTAATGGAGTAGAAGATTCTATAAATACAAAAAATGGTTTTGAATTTGGAGAATTATATTGTTTTGATAATGCATTTAAAGTTGATTTTGGAAATTTCAAAGTATTTTTTGAGTTAACATATGGTGGTTTAATGTTACACATGGCTAGTGATGATGCTACTTCTGAGAACATGGAGCAAGTAGAAAAATACGCTAGAAAAATGTTTAACAGATCTCCAGAACAACACTTTGATGATAAATATTTGTGGTATTTTGAAATTGAGCGATTTAAGAAATTACCGTTTTATAATGAGATGAACCAAAAAATGATGGAAATTGTAGAGAAGAAAGATTCAAAAATGTTAGATGCTTTTTATAATGATTCTCTCGAAATGTTAGCAGAACTTACTAATTATAAAATGAATGGAGCTAATGCTTTTGAAAAATTGATAATTGATGAAATTGGTGCAGCTACAAATCTTATTTTAGACGCTATGCTACCACTAGGTTATGCATTGAGACAATGTTATTTTGATTCGATGGATTTGTGTAAAAAATATAATTTAAGTTTTAATGATTTATTCGTAGATAATGCTTTAAAGACAAATGATAGGACTCTAATTAAAATAAAAGAATTTTTATCAAGTGTTGCCAAAAATAGAAATGAAATTTATGAAAAAATATGTAGTATTGGTGCGACATACCCAGAGTACTTTGAATTAAGAGATGATGAAGTTATAAAAACTTGTGGTTATGATCAAAATGCCACTATTGATTCTTTTTATTCCGCATTAACGGATAGTGATTTTGAAACAATTAGATTTATTATGGAACCTTATATATCAGAAAAAAAAAATAACGAATCAATAGTTCTTAAAAAATGATTAGTAAATTCTAAGGAAATAATTATGGTAAAATATATTTTTAATGATAATGTAAAATTGCTTTTCATAAAAGATAATTGCATCTTGGTAGAAAATAAAAAGAATGCTTTCAAAAAAGAGCTTGATTCGTCTTTTTATGATAAATTGTTAGACACTTGTAAGAAATATCAAATTTTTAATTCCAATATTTTTTCAAAGGGTGAACTAAATTTTTTAGAAAAAAATTTAATAATAAAAAAAGTAAGTCCAATTTTAAATAAATATATTGGAACTAAATATGAAAAATTTCAAATATATTTAGAAAATATTCTTTTGGATGCAGATAAAATAGATTATATAAAAAACAATGAAATACAAAAAATATTGTTTGTTGGGGCTGGTGGTATTTGTACAGCAATGATTGATTATTTTATCTCTGTAGGTATTACTCAATTTGGCATTGTTGATTTTGATATCGTTGATATTACAAATTTTAATCGGCAATTCAAATATAAGGAATCAGATATTGGTTATTCTAAAATCACTAAATTAAAGGAAAATTTGAATACACAGTATAAAGATCTTATAATAGTTTCATACGAGAAAAAAATCAGTTCTACTTTAGAATTAAAAGATATTATAAAAGATTATAATCCATCTTTTGTTATTTGTTCAGCTGACACACCAATTCTGTTAATTCAAAAATATGTAGCAGAAGCTTGTTATGCTGATAATATTCCATGTATTTTTGGAGGGGTTGGACAAAAAATTGGTTCATTTGGTCCATTGTTGCACAATAAAAAAGGATTTTGTAATTATTTGAAAGAAATAAATAAAATTTTAAATAATGTAGTTAATATTTTTCCTTGTAAAGGCTCTTTTTCAATAACAAATTCTTTAATATCAAATTATATGGCTAGTGATGTTATATTTTACCTAATGAACAAAAAAGAAAAAGTAAATTCATTAAATAAAAAATGTGAATTGGATTTTGATAGGAATGAAATTTATGAAAAAGAAAAATATTGATATTGAACAATTTATTAAAGATTATCAAATAAAAAATGTTCCGGCGATGGTATATGATTTAAAACAATTAAGAAGTAATATTGATCGAATTTTAAAGTTTAAATTTAAATATAATATAGAATTTGTTTTTCCTGTCAAAGCATTTCCAAATCATAAAATCTTACAGTTCTTTTATGATTGTGGTTTTGGTTTTGATGTTGCTAATGAAAATGAATTTGCTTTGATAGAAGATATTATTAAAAAAGATACATTGATTTCTTGCAATGGAGTTGACATAATATCTAAGAAAAAAAAGTATAATAATATTATTTATAATTTGAACAGTATATCATCGCTTAATAATGGTAATTTTTATAATGGCATTAGAATAAATTCTTATAAAAAAATGAAAACTGATTTTAGTAAATTTGGTATTGATATCAATAAAACTAATTTAATTACTAATAAAGAAGATATTGTTTCTATTGGTTTTCATTTTTATGATGAAAATAAATTGAAAAAACTAAAATTTATATTTAAAAACACAAAAAAATGTTTTGATGAATTTAAAAATTTGAAATATGTTAATTTCGGAGGGAATTGGAACGTTTTAAATTACCATCTTTTTGAAAAGCAACTTGTTGAAATAAGAAAAAACATTGATAGTAATATTAAAATTATTTTTGAGGTTGGAGAAAACTGGTTTGATAATTGTGGATATTTGATAACTAAAGTTATTGGAATAAATGAAATATCAAATAAAAAAATATTTTATATTAACGCTGTAAAAGACAGTGTCGCAAAATGGTCTGTTTTAAAACCTATAAATTTAAAATATGAAAAGGATAATAATTATGTAACTATTATTTCTGGGTGTAGTTGTTATGAAAAAGATGTTTTTAGTGTATTGAATAAATCAGTTAATTTATCGATGGATGATAAAGTTGTTTTTGTTGGTTTAAACGGTTATTCTTATGCTTGGTGTAAAGAATTTAACGGATCGATATCTCCAGAGGTGATTTTCTATGATTAGTGAATATAAAAAAAATGAAATAAATTATTTGAAAAAAAATTTTAATATTTCTTTTTCACCCAAAGTATCTTTAGAGCAGTATATTGAAATAAAACGAAATGAACTACTTTCTTTTCAAGAAAAAAATAAATTAAATATAACTAATAAAGATGGAGAGAAAGATAAAACTATATTTATAAATCCTAAAATTTCATTTTGCTATTCTTATGCTAGATTTGATAGTTATATCAACTATTCTGATTTTTTAAATGATTTTTATTGTATCAATAATAAAAAATATAAAACTAAATTATTTTTTACTAATAGTGGAATGAGTGCAATTACGTCATTGTTGATGGCATTAAAAAAAATATGTAAAAATTATCAATTTTTGTTTCCTGATAAAGATATATACTTTGAAACTTATGATTTTTATAATAAATATATAAAAGAAAATGTAGATGGGGAAAAAAATATTGTATATATAGATACTATTTCAAAATTGTTTGATGTTGATAAATATTTGAATTTTTTAAATGTAAGTGATGATATTTTTGCTGTTATTATTGATACTACCTGTTTGATGCCATCTGATTTAAAAAAATTTATTTTAAATATACTAGAAAAAAACATATTTTGTATTTTAATTCGTAGTCACACAAAACTAGATATGCTAGGTGCTGAACTGTCTAGTTTAGGATCATTATTATATTTAATTCCTAGTGGTATAGGGGATAAAGAATTTGAGACAATTAGAAAAATTATAGCAGAGAGTTATTATTTATTAGGTAAATTTGGTTCGTTATGTTTGCCCGAAAATTTTCCAGAAATAATTTTTGAAAAGGGTTTCAAAAAGATAAATGAACAAAGAATTAAAAGAATTGAGAAAAATAATTATAGTTTATTTAATTATTTAAATAATAATATAGATAGAGGAAAAGTAGTTTTGCCTGTTCATAAAAAGTTTGTATTATATATTATAAATAATGGTGTTTTGATGAAAAATCAAAATGAGATTATCGATAAAAAAATAAAGGAATTGGTAAATAATGAGTATCAATTATATTCTGCGTGTAGTTTTGGATTCGATTATATAGCATTGGATTCATATTATGATATTACTGAGGATAATTACGTGATGCGAATATCTATGAATGATTCAATTGTTGAAGAAAACATTTTAAAAAAAATAAAGGAGTTTATAAATGATAACTTTTAGTATAGATACTCTTCCTTTGTCAAACAATATACTCGAATCAAATGATTATTCAAGCAAGGTTATATATTCTGCTGTTTGTGATACTTTATTTAAATATAATTTGTCTAAAAAGGAAATCATAAAAAATGCTTGTGTTTATTATGAATATACAAACAATAAGAAAAATTTGATTATTAAAATTAGAGATGATTTATATTTTTCTAATGGAAATAAAGTTACGGCAGTAGATTATTGTAATACTTTTAAAGAAATTTTGTCATCTAATACTCATATTGGTATTATATTTAAGAATTTTTTTTCTAGCGTGCAACTGCTAGATGAAATGACTTTACTATTAAAAAATAAAACAAAAAATGCAGAATCTTATAAAATATTGTCTATTTATAGCACTGCTTGTATAAATGAAAAATACACAAGTGGTCCATATTATATAAAAGAGTTTAAAGATAATTATATTTTATTAGAAAGAAATAAATTTTATAGAAAGAAAATGCGTAATGAATCAGCAAACGAATTAAAGTTTATTTTAACTGATGGTATCAAAGATTATAATTTATTTATTAAAAATGAAGTCCAAATAACCAATAATACTTTATGTGATGTAAATAAAATTGATAAATATAATTATATACAAGAAGAAAATTATATATTTTTAAATCTAGTGTTTTCGTTTCAACTGATGAATAAGAAGTTTAAAAAATTGAGAAATGATATATGTAGTATTATAGATAGAGATAAAATATTACATTTGTTAAAATATAAACATGATGCAAACTATTCATTTATTGTAAATGATAGTTGTTCAAAATATTTATTTAAAAAATTATGTGATAAAAAGATTGATAAATTAAATAATAAATCACTTACATTAGGATATAACAATTTTTATCCAAATAAAGAAATTGCCATGGAAATTAAAAGACAACTAGAAGAAGCTGGTTTCAAAATCAATCTAATTGAAAATACATTTAACATAAAAAATACCAGTGATTTAAATATAGTTTTAAATCATTTAGAATATATTTCTTCTGATGCTATGATTAGTGATTCTTATTTTTCTTTAATATTGCAAAAAAGTTTTATTTACAATAAGATATTTAAATTATATAATAAGACACATAATGTTTATTTACTGAATATTATCAATAAAAAAATATTAAAATTGAATTTTAAAATACCTATATTAAAAATGAATAGTTATTATTTAAAGAAAGATATATATAGATGTTTTAATTATATTGAACTTAATTTTGAAGAATTGTAGGTGTTATTTATGATAGAAATAACTTTATCGAATGTAGATAAAAATTTTGGATTTAAAAAAATTTTTGATTCATTTGATTTAGAAATTAAGACTGGAGAAAAAGTTGGACTAATTGGTCCAAATGGATGTGGTAAATCAACTTTATTTAAACTTATAACAAAAGAAGAGGTACCAAGTTCGGGAATAGTAACTACTAGGAAAGGATCTAAGATTGGATTTCTTCCTCAAATGCCAACGTTTCAAAATGAAAATGTTTCTGTAGGTGAATTTTTAAATTCTAGTTTTGAAGAAATTTATAAAATTTCCAAAGAAATCCATTTACTTGAAAATGCGATGACTAATCCACAAAATGATGATATGGAAAAAATATTGAATAAATATGGAATTTTACAACAAAGATTCGATGATTTAGGTGGTTATTTAATAGATTCAAAAATTAGTGAAATATGTAATAAATTTGGAATTGATTCTGAACTTTTAGAAAGAGACTTTTCCAAATTATCTGGTGGTGAAAAAACAATTGTGTGTTTTGCTAAAATTATGTTATCTGATCCTGATATTCTTCTTCTCGATGAACCAACAAATAATTTAGATATAGATACTTTAGAATGGTTAGAAAAATTTTTGCAAAATTATACGGGGACTATTCTTATGAGTTCTCATGATAGATATTTTTTAGATAAAGTTGCTACTAAAATTGTGTTAATTGAAAGAGGTAAATCAGAAATTTTCCATGGGAATTATTCTTATTATTTAAAGGAAAATGAAAGAAGAATTTTATCGGAATTTGAACACTATAAAGATCAACAAAAAATGATTGAGGCAATGAAAAAAAAGATAAAACAATTGCAAGAATTTGGTAGGAAAGCCTTTCCTAGTGGGGAATCATTTTTTAAAAGAGCAGCTAGTATTCAAAAACGATTGGATAAAATAGAACTTTTGAATAAACCTGAAACGGCTAAAGAAATACCCTTGAATTTTCAAATGACTAATAGGTCGGGAAAACAAGTATTGACTGTTCATAATTTAAATTTGTCCATTGAGGATAAAACTTTATTAGAACAAGTATCGTTTGATGTTTTATTTAAAGATAGAATTTGTTTGATGGGTAAAAATGGATGTGGTAAATCAACATTGATAAAATATATGATTGATTTATACAATGGAAAAAGACAGGAGAAAAATGATATTAAAATTGGTAGTAATGTTTTAATAGGATATATTCCTCAAATTATTGAATTTGAAGATGATAATAAAACATTGTTAGAAATTGCTAGAAAAACATTTAATGGAACAGAAACTCAATTAAGATCTTCTTTAGCAAAATTTCTTTTTTATGGCAATGATGTTTTCAAAAGAATAAATATGCTTTCTGGTGGAGAAAAAGTTCGTTTGAAATTATTTGAATTGATGCAGCAAAATATAAATTTTCTAATTATGGATGAACCAACTAACCATATTGATATAACAACAAGAGAGGTATTAGAATCAGCTTTGAGTGAATTTCAAGGTACGATATTACTTATCTCTCATGACAGATATTTTATAAATGAAATTGCCAAAAAAATATTGTATGTTGAAGATAAAAACATAATAGAGTATCTGGGTAATTATGATGAATATCGTAATAAAAAAGAAAAAAAGTTATCATTAAATAATAGAAATATTAGATAAAAATATATTAAAAACTGTTCAAACTATTTGTCTTAATTTTAATATTGGTGTTGCAACTAGTAGTTTTACTAGTAATTGGAATGATTTTTATAGGAATTATGTTTAAAATTTAAAAATAGTTGTTTGATTCAACGTTAATCAAAAGTCAAAATAAAAAATTTCATTCTTCCTATAAAGCCTTTTCCGAACTAAACGTGTAGATTTTGATTGAATATAATTATACGATAATAGTACAATTTTTAATGACATTAGTATTTAGAAATAATTAAAAGGAGATAATGTTTTGGAAAAAATTAAAAAAGATAGTAATTATTATGATATTATTAGAATAAATATAAAAAAATATCGTCAATTGAAAAATATAACACAACAACAACTTGCTGATAAAATTGGAATGTCGATGAATTATATCGCTAAAATAGAAAGTCAAAAAATGAAAAAAGGTTTTACTATTGAAACTATTGGTAGAATAACTGAAGCTCTAAATATTGATATTAGACAATTATTTGATGAAATAGAATAAAATAGTCATTTTGGTTAACTTATTTTTATGTCTACAAAATTAGAACCTAAATATAATTTAATTAAATTCTAATAAAATAAACCCCTTGAAACATAAATGTTAAACTTCAAATGTAGAGAGTGTTGATGATATTTAGAACTTTTATTTATACTTTTAAGTATTAAAAGTTTTGTACCAAAATATATTGTAAGTAGAAATTTGACTAAACCAAAATTTTATGGTATTATTTAGTTCATAAATCTTTGATGAGGACATGACTTTTATGGATATTTTTATAGAGAGTTATCGGTTGGTGCAAGATAATAGAATTAAATAAAAGTTCCTACCTTTGAGTGAAATGAAAACATTTTCGGTTAATAGCCGTTATCCAAATTAAGTTAAGTAAAGGATGGTACCGTCTATATAGACTCCTATAGTATTATCCTTTTTTGTTTTATCAAAAAAATTTATTTATAAATATTAAAAGAAAGGAAAATGTTTATGAAATTAAGTAAATTAAATATAAAAAAAATAAATTTAAATGATGTGGATACTAATTATTCTGCTCAAGACATATTGTTAAAACTTGGAGAATTGTACCAATTTGAAAGTGGTATTTATGGTTATGGAAACATATGGAATAAATTACAAAAAAATGTTGAAAATATAATTATTGATGAATTAGATAAAGCTGATTGTATTCAAGTTGATTTTCCAAAATTACAACCTAGAAAAATATGGGATCAATCTAATAGATGGGATATTTATACAAAAGAATCAGATATAATGTTTACTTTAAACAATAATTTAGGAGAATATGGTTTAGCACCTACTGCTGAAGAATGTGCAACTATATTTGGGGCCAATAGACTTCCTTCTTATAAATCATTGCCTACTATTTATTATCAAATTGGAGAAAAATTTAGAAAAGAAATTAGAACAAGAGGTTATTTATTTAGAACTAGAATATTTACTATGATGGATGCTTATTCATTTGATACATCTGAAGAAGAAATGCACAGAACATTTAATAAAATGCATGATGTATATATAAATATATTTAATCGTATTGGTGTAAATATTGTTCCAGTTATTAGTGACGGTGGAACAATAGGGGGTAGGGTATCTGAAGAATTTCAAGCACTAACTGTTTTAGGTGAGGATACAGTACTTTACGATGCTGAAAAAAACATTGGAATAAATAAAGAGGTTTTAGATTTTAATGATAAAGATACATTTATCAAAGCCTTTGGAGTATCAGATTTTAAAAATTTAAAAGAATATCATTCTTTAGAATTAGGAAATAATTTTGAACTTGGAACTAAATATTCTGATTCAATGAAACTATATTTTACTGACGAAAATGGTAAAAACAAACCATATTATATGGGATGTTATGGAATTGGATTAGAAAGAATAGTTGCTTGTATTTTAGAAAATAGTGTTATAAAAGAAGATACTAGTATTAAAGGATTTTCTATTCCTTATAATATTGCACCATATAAAGTTCAAATCATATACAATGAAAAGAATCAAGAGGAAGCTAAAAAATTATATTCTTATTTATTAGAAAATAATATACCTACAATTTTAGATGATCGTAATAATTTAACTATTGGTAATAGGATAAAAGATGTTTATGTTTTAGGTACTCCTAAAATGATAATATTAGGAAATAAATTTGATGGTATTAGTTATGAAATAGAAGATACAAAAACAAATGAAAAAATTTCTGTTAAAATAAATGATATTATATCTATATTAAAATAATTGATAATGTATAAAATTTAGATTAAAAAATTATAAAAAATTTTAGGCGTTATACTTAAAATCTTTTTTATAGTTTTCATCAAAAGCTAATTATAATATAATTATTTAAAAATTGAACCTAATAAAATTCTAACAAAATAAAAGTCTTTGAAATACAAGAACTAAATTTCAAATGGAGCGATTGTAGAAGATATCTACAACTTTTACACATAAACGATTTTATATATAAAATATCAATCACTATAATACAAATTTACCTAAATGTCGCAGAAAAATAAGGTTTATGGTAGAATAAATATAGATTTTAATTTAGGAGTATGCTTATGAAGTTTAAAAATTTATTAAATAAATCATATAATGGGGAACGATATGAAATTTTAGAAAATATTAAGGTAATAAAAGAAGAAACTTTGAAAAACAAAATGAATGAAAAACAATATATTTATGTTTCAATAATATATGATGATGATATTGCTGTAAAAACTATTAGTAAACATTCATTCTACTATAAAACTGATGTAAAAGAAATATCTATTGGGGATAGAGTTTTAGTTAATCGAAACAATAAAGAAGTTATAGGTATTATAATTGATGTGCAAATTTTTTACGAAAGTGTTGTACCATATCCTTTAGATAAAATAAAAGATATAATTAAAATTATTAATAATTATGGAGATAAAATAGAAGTTTATCAATCGGCTGAAAACAAATATATTGAAATGAGATTTTTAGGCAAATATCAATATATTGGAGGAGAAGACACTATAGATTTAACAATTGGAAATATTTATAATAGAGTTGGTTCAAAAAAAGAATTTAGAATTGTTGATAATTCAGGAGAAGATTACCCATATTTACATGAAAATTTTATAAAAAGTACGAGGTAATTACGAGGTAATAACTTAAAACAAAATAAAAACCCTTGAAACACAAGGGTTAAATTTCAAATGGAGCGAGTGTCGTAGTTATCTACAACTCATTTCCAATAACGAAAGAATTTATATAATCTTCCGTTGCTAATAATAATATAACATATTTTTGATATTTATTGAATAGTAAATTGACATTTTTATAAAAAATTTACTCGTACAAATTGTAATTTGTTTTACTTTTCAATTTTTTATATGCATTATTTTCTACATATATCATCATTTGATTATAAAGAA
>CANQHO010000026.1 GCA_947623815.1 uncultured Bacilli bacterium
TGAATTTGATGGACATTTTTTTTACTACTTTGATGATTTTTATTTTTTAAAACTTCCATTTTACCATCTTTAAAAATACCCATCAGTTGCATTCCCATACAAATACCCAAAGTTGGAATATCGTAATCATATAAAAATTTTATAACTTCTAATTCTTCTTTTAAATAATTATCTCCACCCGGTAAAATTACCCCATCACAAAAAGGTAAAGAAGAAACACTTGTAATACCTATTACATTAATATTTTTATCTTTTAAATACTGATAAAGTTCCATACTCATTTTTAAATATTTTTTATCATCTAATACTGGACTTAAAAAAATTCCAATTGTCATATTTTATCTCCTTTATAATTTTATTATATTATAAAAATGTTATATCTAGTACAATTGACATGTTATAACAAATAAGTTAAAATTAAATTAGGATAGAAAGGAGTATCTATGGAAGAAGAAAAATTAAAAACACTTTTAACGGTTTTAGCTATTTTACTAATGGGAACTTTACTAGGACTAATTATTTACAATACTTGGAGTAATCCCAAATCAAATACCCCAAGTCTTTATATACAAAGTCCCGAAAAAGATAAAGTAGAAGCTACCAACAATTTAAAAGTTAATGTCGATACTGAAACTTTAAATAAAGCCGAAGAACTATATAGTCAAGGTATCAACATTTGGTATGGAGTATATTCAGACGACGCCGATTTGTTGTTTATTTCTGATAATGATGGTGGTTATATCAATATCGAACATGATTACGTTTCTAAAAATGAAGACGGAAAAAATGAAACAATTAAGAATCATATTTTTTATCAATTTAAAGATAATATTATAACGGATAATTTTTCTAAAACGGGGATTCAAAATTTAATTAAATCTTCAGGTCAAATTATATTCTTAAATAATCATTATTATTGTGCGGATGTTTGGAAGCCTTATTATGAAGTCCAAAATACCTTGACCGCTACTAAACAAACAACTAATGAAATAACATTTGAAGTTACTAACAACACTGATGATAAAGTAAGTACCTTTATTATCGAAAAAGAAAACAATACTTGGAAAATAAAAAAATTTGAAATAAACGTTTAAAAATTTCTAGTTAATGACTAGAAATTTTTCTATATTTATAAAATTTTTTATTGTTTTTAACTTCTTGTAATATTTTATTTGTTTCACTATTTCTTTTACTTTTTTCTACCATTTTCAAATAATTATCCCCAATTATATCTAAATCATCGGCATAATATTTTTTGGCTAATATTAAACAAATAATATTCTTAGTATCTTCATCAATATTATTTAACTGACATATTTCCGTAATACTAAGTCCTTTTTTTATCAAATATAAAATTTCATCAAAATTTTCTATACCATAAAATTCATCTAAGTCGTTTATAAATACATCTTCTGTTAAATCAACATCAACATTTTTTTCATATTCTAAAGCATCGATTTCTTGTCTTAAACTTTCTATTTTATTTTCTAATTCTAATTCATTATTTAAAGAATTAGCGACAATAAAATAATCTAAAGCCAAATCTTTTTTATTTCGTTTTAAGTAATATACTCCCAATTTACAACAAACAAATCCTTTGGGATGTCCTCCCGTCAACATCTTTTTTAAATATTTGGCACTCAAATTATAATTTTTATTATTAAAAGCTTCATTGACCTTTTGATTTAATTGTTTATAGTTTAACAAATTACTATTCAAAGGAAAAATAGCTAGTCTTTTTTTATTTTTATAAGATATTGGTTCAATATGAATATTGTCAATTCTTTCTAAAATACTATAAATTTCTTTTAATTTTTCATCATTAAAATAATCTAATAAAACCATTCCATTTTCTTCTAAATCTTTTAGTTTTTCTTCAATATAATATAAATTAGAATCTACTTTGGAAAAGTCATAATAATATTTATATTCTAAACTATTTTTACCTCTTTTTTTTCTTTCTTCTTTTTTTAATTGTTTTATTTTCTCAATATAATCATCAATTCTTATATCGCTATATTTTTCTAAAATATTTAAATAGTTTTGAGCTTTTTGATATTTTTTTTCTAAAATACTTTTATTAAATAATGATATGTATAAATCTTTATCAAAAATATATTCCCCTTTAGATATTTTATTTAAAATAGATAATGGTTCTTTAAATGTATAATCGTAATCAATTAAACTTATTTCCATACTTTCAATAATTAAATTTTCATACTCTAACTTTCCTATTTTATTTAAATATTCCAATATAAGTTCAATGGCTTTTTTGATGTTTAAAACTTCTAAGTTTTCTTTTATTCCCTCTACTTCTTTTTTATTTTTAGTTAGTTCTATTCCCATATTTTTCAATAATTCATCGACAATATTTTTGTTATTATAATTGGAATATTTAAAATAATATACTTCTCTAAAACTTATTGCTCTTTTATAATCACCAATTTCTATAGCTTCTAAATTGTTGTCAGTTTTACAATCTTGAAATGGAGATATCTTTTTAGTTTCTTTTATTTTTAATAAATCACTAGTTGCTTTATACACTAAATAATAATAATGACTTAATGGGGCTTTTTTACTTTGTTCTTTTAAATAGTTTAATATTTCGACATATTGCTTATTACTAACCAACATCCAAATTTCATCTCTAACTTTAGATTGTCTAGTGATATTTTTAGACAAAAGTTGAAACATAATTTTACCATCAACACTTATTCTATCAAGTAAGTTTTTTTGTTTTAATTGATTTAAAGCTTTAAAAAATCTTTGTTTAAATATATCGTATCTTATTTTATCTAAATTTTCATTTTGATCAGATTGTAAGTCATTACTCTCTAAAGAATATATATAGTTTACATATTTAATGGGCAATTTTTTTAATAAAGCAAATAAGTATAAAACGGTATTACACCAAGCATTCATTTCATCGGTATCATAATAATACAAATTTTCTAAATATTTTACGACGTTTTTAACATTTTCTTTTCGGATATTATAAAGTAATAGTTGTTTATTAGCTTTGATATTGTATTTATTTATTTCCAAACATTTTTCAAAGCATTTTCTTGCTTTAAAGGTTTGATCATCATTTAATAAATATTCACCATAAGCATATAATTTGTCATCAGCAATATAACAATATTTTTTATTTTCTATTTTTTTTAAGATACCTTTTTTTACCAATGATTCTATTTCTTCTTTGGTGTATTTTATTTTTATTAAATCTTCTTCGGTTATTATTTCTTTATAAAGTGTTAGATCATATAATTCTTTTTTAATCATGTTTATCCCTACTTAATTTTTTGATTTTAGTATTTTCTATCAAGGTTTTAGTTTGCTCTTGATAAATAAAAATACATTTTTTTATTGTTTCATCTATCCATTTTTTATCTAGGTTTAAAAAGTCAGCTATTTCTTCATTGCTATAAACTTTATTATTTACATAACCTAATTTTAAACTTAATATAATCGCTTCTTGTAACGACATATTTTTTAATAATTCCCCAAATTGTTTTGTTTTAATAAGTTCACAAACAGACTTACTATAAAATTGATTTTTAGTTTGCTTATTTCTTTTTAATCTTTTATTTTCTTTAATATTATTTGTTTTAATTAAAATATTTTTTAATTTAGGGTATATTTTTTTGGTTAATTTTTCATAATCTTCTTTATTTATACTATCGACTATTGGATATGATAACTCATTTCCATATATGGATAAAATAAGAGTTTTTTCATCCATTTCTAAATTTTCAAAGGCCCTTTTTATACTTTCTAAATTATAAGGTTTAAAAATAGATTGTTCAAAAAATGGTAATTTTTTATCTAATTTGATTTTTTCTATTTTATCTTCTTTTATAGGAGTAGTTTTTTTATTTTTTTCTTCTAAATTAATTACTTTAAGATTATTTTGTCTAAATAAAATATTTTTTAATTTGGGATATATTTTTTTAGTTAATCTTTCATAATCTTCTTTACTTATACTGTCAACTATAGGATATGATAATTTACTACCATATATGGATAAAATAAGAGTTATTTCATCTAAATCTAAATTGTGAATGACTGATTCAATTTGATTTTTTTTATATGGTTTAAAAATAGGTTGTTCAAAAAATGAAATATTTTTATCTAAAACTTTTAGATACTTTCTTTTTTTTGTTTCTATTTCTTCTTGTAATTTTTTACTTCTAACCGGATTTCTTAATTTTTTCAATGCTTTAGCCTCTATTTGTCTAATTCTTTCTCGAGTCACATTATATATTTTTCCTACATCATTTAAAGTCATAGGTTTACCCTCTCGAAGACCAAAGCGTAATGTAATTATTTCTCTTTCTCTTTGATCTAAAGAATCTAAAACTTCGTTAATAGTTTGTCGATAGACATGGTTAATTGATTCTTCTTCCGGAGAAACACTATTTTCATCTTTAACCAAATCTCCTAAAGTCGAATCTTCTTTTTCACCAATTGGAGTTTCTAAAGAAACAGTATCTTGATTGCATTCATAAAGTTCTTTAATTCGATCGACTGAAATATTCATTTTTTCAGCCACTTCTTCATCAGTTGGTTCCCGATTTAATTCCGATCTTAATTTTATTTTAATGGAATTGGCTTTATTGATAGTTTCTACCACATGAACAGGAATTCTAATAGTTCTAGATTGGTCGGCTAAGGCTCTGGTAACACCTTGTCTAATCCACCAAGTCGCATAAGTAGAAAATCTATAGCCTTTAGTTACATCAAATTTTTGAGCGGCTTTAATAAGACCTATATTTCCTTCTTGAATAAGATCTAAAAAGGACATTCCTCTTCCAACATATCTTTTGGCAATAGAAATTACTAATCTTAGATTATGTTCCACTAAAGTATTTAAGGCTTCTTCATTACCTTCTAAAATTTGATGACCAAGTTTTTTCTCTTCAGAAACAGTAAGAATTGGTTTATTAAGTTGTTTCATATATAATTTAACCATATCAGTAGAAAGAGTTTTTTCTTCATTTAAAGTTTTATATATTTCTTCTTCATCCATTTCTTCTTCTATTTCAATATTATTTATATCTAAATAAGTATTTATAAAACTTATCAATATATCGTTTTTAGTAATTTTACTTATTCCATATTTTTTGATTATTTCTAAATTATTTTCTGTTATATTTTCTAATAATTTACTAATTACCATATTATTTTTTATTAAATCACTAATATCATTTAAATCAGGAATATAAGAAACACTATTAAAAAATTTCATTATTTTTTCTAATTGTAATAAAGGATTATCTTCAAAATATTCAATGTTTTCTTTAATATAGCTTTCAGTAACATTTAAAAAATTATTTTTGATAATTTTTTTGCCTTCTTTAAAAATAAGATTAGTTAAGTATCTTTCAAATTTTTGAGAAATATCTTTTTTAGGTATTTCATTATTTAGTAAATAGTTAATAGTTAAAACAACCATTTCTTCGAATGTTTCTTCGGCAATATTAAAAAATCCATATTTTTTCTTTATTTTATCTATTACGGGTAGAACTTGTTCATAGATTTGATTAGAATCCACTATATAAATTACCCATAATATTTTTTTTACTTATTTTACTACCCATAATATCTCCTTTTTCCTATATATTATAACAAAAATTTAGTTTTTTTCAAGATAAAAGTTTTTTTAATCTATTGTCTTCCATATCATTTTATTATCTTTAAATTCAAATGTTATTTTTCCCATATCTTTTAAATATGACAAATATGATTTTATGGTACTTCCAATTAAAACATATTGATTGGTATTCATGTCTAATTTATAATCATCAAATATTTGTTTTAAAATTTCTTCAAAAGTTGATTTTTTTACACATATATCATATATTTTATCACTAATTTCTTTTATTTTATTCCGATTAGCCTTTATTAAATCTTTTATATTATCCGTAACTTCACCATGGGAAGGAATATAGATTTTACCATTTAAACTTTCTAAATAATCCAAAGAATTTAAATATTCTTTAACATCGTAAATAAAAAACAAATGATATTTATTTATTGTTTCCTGACTAAATAAACTATCGCCTAAAAAGTAAACATCATCACTAGTTTTAATCCCAATCATATCTAAAAAATGACCTTTTAAGTTAAAATACTCTAAACCGTTTGGTAAGTTATTATCGATAGAAACTACCTTGGAACTTTTAGCCATTAAAAATTTATTTTTAAGTTCCTTAAAAGGATATCCACCATACAAAAGTGAAGGTTCTAAAAGGGGATTTTCGGTAAAACATCTTTCTAAATCACTATTTAAAATAAGACAATTGGTTCGATCTTGAATAATTTTATTTCCCCCGATATGATCAGCATTAGAGTGAGTGTTTATAATTCCTTTTACTTGCCAATTATTTTCTTCAATTATTTTTAAAATTTTTCTCCCGGCATCTTTATCATTTCCACTATCAATTAAGTATACATTGACATCATCAATTTTATAAATTCCAATATTAGTGGGATTTTTTAAATAATAAGTTTTTTCTCCTACTTTAATAAGTTCCATAATACCTCCTTTTATAATTATAACCACGCTTAAAAAACGTGGTTATATTATTTACAAACTTTTTACAACTTCTTGACATCTAGGACAAATACCATCTTGAACATTATCAACATAATTCCAGCATCTATCACATTTTTCTAAAGAACTTTTATTTACCATAACATCTTCTTCAATATCGGCAAAAGTAACTTTAGAAACAATAAATAATTGATGTAAGTAGTCACCTAGTTTTTCTTTTACTTCTAAATATTTACTATCATCTTTAATAATGACTTCGGCTTCTAAACTAGAACCGATAATTTTTTGATTTCTAGTTTCTTCTAAAGCCTTATTTACTTTGCTTTCTAATTCAAAGAATTTATCAAACAAACTAAATACTTCATCTCTATCCATGTAATTAACTAATTTTGGCATATCCATTAAATGAATACTGTCTAGTTTTTTATTAGGCATATATTTATATACTTCTTCACTAGTATAAGGTAATATAGGCGCAAGTAAACAAACTAAATTGTTTAATATTTTAGATAAAACTGTTTGAACACTTCTTCTTACTTTAGAATCTCTTTTTTCAATATACAAGATATCTTTCGTAAAATCTAAGTAAAAGTTCGATAAACTAAATGATACAAAATTATTTACTAATTTAAATACTTCACTAAAATTGTAATTATCATATTCTTCTAAAACATTTTTAGTAAATTCATTTAATTTATTAAGCATGTATTTATCATATAAAGGCATATCTTCATAAGCAATAGCATTAGTTTCTTCATCAAAATCGTTTAAGTTTCCTAATATAAATTTATAAGTATTTCTAATTTTACGGTAACTTTCTTTGACTTGTTTAATTAACTCATCCCCAATTTTAACATCTTCGGTATAATCGGTTGAAGCCACCCAAAGTCTTAGGATATCAGAACCATGTAAACGAACTACATCGGCTGGTAAAATGGTATTACCTAAACTTTTAGACATTTTATTACCTTTAGCATCTAAGGTAAAACCGTGAGATACTAATTCTTTATATGGGGCTTTATCATAGATTGCTACTCCCGTAATAAGTGAGGAATTAAACCAACCACGATATTGATCAGATCCTTCTAAATACATATCGGCCGGATAGTCAAGACCTCTTTCAATTAAAACGCCAGTATGGGTTGATCCACTATCAAACCAAACATCCATAATATCTTCTTCTTTGGTAAATTTACCATTAGGACTAGCTTCATTGGTGTACCCCTCGGGTAATAAGTCTTTAGCGTCTTTTTCAAACCAAATATTAGAACCATGTTTTCTAAATAAATCGGCAACATGCATCATTACATCGTAATCGATAATTTCACTACCATCTTCATTGTAGAATATTGGAATTGGCACTCCCCAAACTCTTTGCCGAGATATACACCAATCTCCCCGATCTTTAATCATGTTGTATAATCTTTTTTTACCCCAAGGAGTATGAAATTTAACTTCTTTTTCAATTACTTCTAAAATTCTATCTTTTATTTTATCAATACTGCAAAACCATTGAGGAGTTGCCCTAAAGATAATCGGTTTTTTAGTCCGCCAATCATGCGGATAAGAGTGCTTGATAAATTTAAGTTTTAATAAAACTTTAAGTTCATCTAATTTAACTGTAATGGCTTTATTAGCATCTTCAAAGAAAAGTCCCGCAAATGGACCGGATTCTTCCGTTAAAACACCTTGATCATCAACGCCATTTATCAATCCTAAATCATATTGTTTTCCGATGATAAAGTCATCAGCCCCATAACCGGGAGCAATATGAACAAGTCCCGTTCCAGCATCTAGCGTTACATGAAAACCAATTACAACTGGCGATACTCTATCCATAAAAACATGTTTATATTTAACACCTTCAAAACTAGTTCCGGAAATTACTTCTTTTATTTCATAATTTTCAAAACCAAATTCTTTCACTAAATCTTCCACTAAATCATTAGCCATAATATATATTTTATCATCGACTAATACTTTCGCATAATCAAAGTTTTCACCTACGGCAATGGCTAAATTACCTGGTAAAGTCCATGGAGTGGTAGTCCAAATAACTAAGTTTTCCCCGGTTTTAACATAATCGTTACCTTCTACTACTTCAAAAGCGACAAATATTGATGGATCTTTTCTATCATGGTATTCAATTTCCGCTTCCGCTAAAGCAGATTCACTTGATGGTGACCAATATACTGGTTTTAATCCTTTAAAAATAAGTCCTTTTTTAGCCATTTCGGCAAATACTTCTATTTGTCTAGCCTCTAGTTCTTTTTGTAAAGTTATATAAGGATGTTCCCAATCGGCTAAAACATTTAATTCTTTAAATCCTACTTCTTGTTTCGCAACTTGTTCTAAAGCATATTTTTCACACAAAGCCCTAAATTCCGCTTTACTCATACTTTTTCTATCTATCCCACTATTAGTAACGGCTTGTTCAATTGGTAAACCATGGGTATCCCATCCAGGAATATAAGTAATATCATAACCACTCATCATTTTATAACGATTGACAAAATCTTTTAAAATTTTGTTCATGGCATGTCCGATATGGATATTCCCATTAGCGTATGGTGGACCATCATGTAAAACAAATGGTTTTTTCCCTTTGTTTTTTTCTTTTACTTTATTGTATAAATCCATTTCTTTCCAAAGTTGTCTTTGGATTTTTTCATTTTCTGGTAAGTTTCCCCGCATATTGAAATCAGTTTGGGGCATCAATAATGTATCTTTATAATTCATAATCATTCTCCTTTTTAACTAAATATAACGTAACTATAATATGTCACAAATGTTAATAACATTATAAATCCTTCTTTTTTACTAATTACTTTATCGTTGATTGAGGATATAAAAAGCATTAAAGCCGCTACTATTAGTACTACTAAATCTAAATATGAAAAACCAGTTCCTATTATACCACCAAATAATAAAATTGGTATTCCTAAAACAATTCCGATATTGAAAATATTACTTCCAATGATATTTCCAATTAGTAAGTCTTGTTCGCCTTTTTTAGCGGATATAATGGAGGTAACTAGTTCGGGTAATGATGTTCCAAAAGCAATAATGGTCAAGGATATCATCCTTTCACTAACTCCTAAATATTTAGCAATTTCAGTAGCACTATCTACTACTAAATTACTACCCAATATTACGCCAATTAAACCTATTAAAGTAAATAATAATGATTTACCTAAAGGATGAGGCGGTTCTTCTTTGGAATTATCTTTATTTTTTCGCATAATACTAAATAAATAGTATATAAAGATTGTGAAAAATAGTAAAATTACTAAACCGTCTGATCTACTTATTTGATTGATCATTTTATTATCAAAAATATTGTCGACAAATAAAGTTACTAATAATAATGACATAAGTAAAGTAATTGGTATTTCTTTTTTGATAGTATTACTTTGGACTTTTAATTTACAAAAGAAACTAGAGATACCTATAATTAGTAAAATGTTTAAAATATTACTACCGATGACATTTCCTAAAACCATATCTCCACTATGTTTCATAATGGCATTAAATGATACAGCCATTTCTGGAGCACTAGTTCCAAAGGCAACAATGGTTAAGCCAATAACCATTTTAGATACTTTTAAGTTTTGGGCAGTGGAACTAGCTCCATCGACAAAGATATCGGCTCCTTTAATTAAAAGAACAAAACCAATAACTAATATGATAACTTGTAACATAAAAATCTCCTTTCAACAAAAAAACATCATCTTTTAAGGACGATGTTTAACCGTGGTACCACCTTATTTGGGACTCAATAACTATAACGCGTTACCGTTTTTTCCTACTATTTTCAAAAAAACACATCAAGAGTGATCTATATAAATTGTTCTTGTTTATTTCCACCAACCATAAACTCTCTATATTTTCCAATTTATACCGTCTCTTTCATTTGTTTTAAAGTTCTATTTCATCTAATTCTTCGACTACTTCTAATTGGGCTTCGATGATGTTTCTTACTTTTCTTTTAAATATGTTCATATTTCTTTTTAACATATTCATTTCCTGTTCTGTTTTATCGGCTTTCATCAACGCTTCACTAACAATTCTATTGGCATTTCTTTTGGCATCTCTAATTAAAACTTCACTTTCTTCATGGGCATGAAGTTTCATTTGATCACTAGTTTTTTGGGCCATCATGATGGCTTTATTTAAAGTTTCTTCCATTCTCTCCCAGTGTTTTAGTTTTTCTTTTAGTTCTTCATTTTCTTTTTCTAGTTGACTAAGTTGTTCTATTTTTTTATCTTTTTCTTTACTTTCATTGATAATTCGTTCAACTTGAAAAATCACTTTATCTAAAAACTGATTGACTTCTTCTGGATCATATCCGCGAATGGTACGATTAAATTTTTCCATCCTATCACCCTTCTTGCCTTATTAGAACTCTAGACTTATATCATTATTGTCATGTATGTCTTTACCTTCAGTTTCTTCAGTTATTTTACCTTGAACATTGATGTTATTTGGCGTACATAAGAATATACCGCCACCTATTTTTTGTAAGTCTCCACCAATCGCATATATAGTTCCGGTTATGAAATCTACTATTCTCTTGGCTTGATCAGGGGTTACTCTTTTTAAGTTAACAACAACTGTGTTCCGCATTTTCAAGTGATCCGCTATTTGTTGTGATTCTGAATAGGCTCTAGGTTCTAACAAAATCATTTTGTTTTTACCATCATTTTCATTTAATGCTTCTTCTGGTTTTAAATCATAGTATTCATCACCTGATATATTACTTGTAAAGATGTCTTCGTCATCTTTCATCCATTTTTTAAAGACTCCCATTTTAATTCTCCTTTCAGAGTTATACTCTACTTATGTTATTTTAACATATATTTAGAAAAAAGAAAACGTTTTTTGGGGTATTTCTTTGTCTAAAAGTGGCAAATTATATCAAGTAAGTGTCTACTTACATGATTGTTATCTATCATATCGTATTTTTTTATAAAATACAAGCATTTTTTTATTTTTCGACATTTTCCTACATTCTAGCAATATATAATAGCCACTCAAGAGATGTACTTAACCTTTCAAAATATATCATTTGTTAAATTTGAAATTCACTTTTTATTTTATTTGAATTCAAAAACTTTTTTTATTCTTACTCATCAACAAACTCCTAAATATTAAAAATTTTTAAAAGCATGAATACCTTTAAGTACATCTCTTTTTTAGACAAAAACGTTTGGAAAAATGCTTCCAAACTTTTTCATATACTTTTTATTTAGATATTTTTTTATTATCTAATTTATTACCATCTATGTATTGATAACTTAAGGTATTTTCTTTACTAACAACAGATTGCCCTAATTCTTTTTCCATATCTAGTCTTGCTACTTTGGCGACATGACCACCTTTTTTGGCAATTTTTTTATTTTCCTCTAATCCATAAGGTTTATGTTTTTTGGCAAATTCTCTTGTGGCAATTTCTCCTAAATTAGCTAAGGCTACTTCAACATCTGTCATGTTGTCTCTTAATGATTCTTTTCTAATATTTTTATACTCTTTATATTTACTGGCTTTCATACCAGACCATTCTTGGTATATTTCATTTGTTAGTACTGCGTATTCATAACTTTTAGTTATTCCATTTTCTTTCCACACATCTGTTAATTTTTTTCTATCTAAAATTCCTTTTAATCTTGCTTCAATCCATTTATCTGAATATCCTCTATTTCTATAATAATCAATGGCTCTACTCATAGCAATTTCCGGATCAAATACTTCATCAATTCTTTCTTTTCCCATTTGAGCAAGCCATAATTTAAAAGGTTCTGCTTTTGGGCTAGGAACTGATTCTATAAGTCGTAATATTCCTTTGGTATCTAAAGTATCTGTATTTCTCATTTTTCCATCTTTAGCTTTGAATTTCAAACTCCGACAATTTGTCGGGAGTTCACTTCCTTCATCATTAGCTAGTCTTCTTTTTAGAGTAGTCCAATAATCACTAGCATCTTTACTATCTGTTAAAACTCCAATTACATCAACGACACTAAAATAGTATTCTTCTTTTTCCGCATCCCAGATACTTCTTATTTCTTTTCCTTCAAATAGATTTGAAATTGTTTCTAATTTGTTATCTTTCATTTATACACCTCATTTCTGTATAACTTAATTTATATTTAAATGTTATCAGAAATATATATTTTTTTCAATTAAATTTGTATATAAAAAAAGAATAAATTAGTTTAAGAAAAAGTTTGAAAATAATGACTTTCAAACTTTTTTATGTTTTACTATATAACTAAATTTAAAGCATTTGATTCACTTGTACCTGTTTTTCCATCATCTTTAAATTTTACTCCTGATTTCAGAACTACGACTGGGCGCACTCCACCCGAAATGAAGATCCAAGTGCCCACATACCGGTAGCTTGAGTAACCAGCCCAATAATACAAGTAGTCAGTGTTATAGGCAGACGCCAGCCAATAGTATGATCCGATGTCTATCATATCATTATCATATCCACACGGGGTTGAACTTGATTTATAATAACATGTACTATTACTTTCTCCGTTGTCTGTTATTGTGTAATTATTATTTTTGTTTATTTGATATGTTATTAAGTTAAAATCTTCGTTCGTCATATAATGGACACTCGTTGCATATGTGGCATTTCCATATTTTGTCCATGCTTTACTTTCTCCTGGGCTACTTGAGGTTGATGCTGTTTCTAGTATTTTTACACTTGTTGAAGAATCAGTTCCATGGTAGTAGCATTCCGGCGTTCCCGCATGGATTAAAGTTATTTGTCCACTACTTGATACATCTAACACTCGCCATCCGTTGTATTTATTGGCATAACTAATACTATAACATGTTATACTTTGACTCTTTGCTTTTCCTGTGGCTGATGCATTCGTTGTTTCATCGAATATGTTAAATTTTCCTTGGGTTTTATCTTCTGTTTCTGCTACTCCATAGCTTGTTAGTTTACTACTAGACCATGTTGCATCATCTGGTGTATAGTTAACATATTTTCCAAAATGTGTAGATAAACTCGGAGTAATACCTGCAATATTAACTTTGATATTCTTAGTTGCTGTCTTTGTTTTTCCATTTAATCCAGTAGCTGTACAACTTATCTCTTTACTATCTCCTACACTTAATGTTTTAACATTTTCTGGAGTACATGATATCGTACCTGTTCCACTTATCCCCCATGTTACTGTAAAATAACTTGATGTTTCTTTATCTGTTCCTTCGGTTATTTCTACTGATTCAGTTGTTGCTGTTATATTTGGTTCTTTACTATCTACTTTGTATGCTTCACTACATTCTATCTCTGATTTTGTCCCTACTTCATTTTGGGCTTGAAAACATATTTTCCTTATATTTTCTCCATCACTTAAGCTTACACTTCCTTCATTTTCTATTGTACTTCCATTTTCTATTGGATCACATGTATCACTTTCTGTTATACATTCATATAAACTTGTCTTACTTATTCCTTTTTTACTTATTTTCCCTTTTACACTTACTGCTGTTTTCCATTCCGGGGTTCCTTCTACGGTCGGAGTTATTTCCACTTCTGGAATTACATTATCTATTTGTTCTAAACTATAACTTGCACTTTCTTCTTTACTTCCTTCTTTTACTCTCGCTGTTACACTTCCTGTACTTTTATATTTTATTGTTACTGTATCTCCTTCTACTTTATATATTTCTCCTTCTTTAGTTGTATTATTACTTGTTATTTCATATTCTCCAGTTGCTTCAAATGTTCTTTCCCCTCTTCCACTATATTTTATTGTTAATGTCTTTTCTCTTTGCCATCCTGTTTTATCTATTTCAAAACCGGGTGTTGTTAAGGTATCTGTTACAAAGTCTTCACTTGTTTCACTACTTAATCCTTCTTTATTTGTACATCTTCCTTCTATATGGTAACTCTTTCCACTTTCTAATCCTTCATAAATTTTTAATGGATTACTTCCATTATTTTCCCATTCACCACTATCTTTTTTGAATTCTATTTTTTCTATTTCTGATTCTTCATCTTTACAACTTAATACTACTGTTATACTATCTACTGTTGTACTTCCTGATAACGATATTACTTCTGGTGGTGTTTTATCTTTACCATCATCTTTTACTCCAACCCACTCTTTATTTTTATAATTAAATTTATATCCACTTACTAGTAATTCTTTTACTTCTATTACATTTCCTCTATCATCAAATATTATTGTCCCTTCACTTGGTAAACTTCCTTTTATATCGAGATTTAATGTTATTTCATTTTCACACGTTAAAACTTTCTTGCTTACACTACAAGAACCACTTACTTTTTTATCTTTGTTATCCATCATATATAGTAATGCACTTTTTTCACTGGCTTCTACATATGATATTGCACTACTTTTGGCAGCTCCATATCTCGCATTCTCAATGATGTTTAAAACTATTGGGGTCGCTATCAAGGCTATAACTGCTAGTATTACAATAACAGCCAAAAGTTCTATCAATGTAAAACCTTTCTTTACTTTCATTTATAAATCCTCCTTCATTTTTTATTCCTTACCTTATTACAAACAAATTATATCATATTTTTGATATATATTCCATACTTTTGATATCAAAAAAATATATGATGAGAAAATAGCATTGGTGATACAATGTTAGATAATAATTTAAAAAAATGTAGAGAAGAATTAGAAATGTCCCAAACCGAATTAGGATATATTTTTGGTGTTCAAAAAGCCACCATTTCCAATTGGGAAAATAGTTACGACATCATTCCCTTTAATAAACTAATGCGTTTTTGTAACCTATATAATTTCTCCTTAGATTATGTAGTAGGTTTTAAAAAAAGAAACAAAGAATATACCAAAATTAAAAAAACAGATAAAAAAGAAATTGGAAAAATATTAAAAAAACTAAGAAAAAAACTAAAACTATCCCAACAAAATATAGCCGATGAATGTGCAATTAGTCGGGCTACATACAGTCACTATGAATTAGGTATTTCTTTAGTATCTACCATAACCCTTTATACAATATGTAAAAATCATAACATTTCCATGGATGAACTATTAGAAAGACAATCGAGTAGAGAGAAATAATTAAATTATTTCGCCCCTCTCACACCACCGTACGTACGGTTCTCGTATACGGCGGTT
>CANQHO010000027.1 GCA_947623815.1 uncultured Bacilli bacterium
ATGGTAAAAAAGCTATAAAAGAAAGGGGGCTAGGTTGCGTGGAACTATTATGTGCTTTTGCGCTTGTGGTTTACGTTATAACGTTAGCATTAGTTCGTAACAAGAACTAAAAACGAAAAAAACACTATAAAGTGTTTTTCACCTTAAATGGAGAAGACGCTTTAAATACGTCTTTTCTGTTTTAATAATACCATAATAAAATTAAGTAGTCAATAACATGACAAAATTTAATAACAAAAACTTTAGCACTACTAGTATTTTTTTAGTAATGTATAATAATAAAACATGCGACCAATATCGGGAAGTAGTACTTTAGCTATTTTAAATAATTTGTTTGAAAATTTTGGACCGGATAGTTTAATAGGTAATTTGGCTAGTGTTATACAAGGAAGCACGGATACAACTTTTTATGTTTTGACTTTATATTTTGGTAGTATTGGTATTAAAAAAATAAGATATTCATTGTGGGTAGGTTTGTTTGCGGATTTGGTTGGTATTGTAAGTGCTATTGTAATTACATCTTTGTTTTTAAATTAAAAAATGTCGAATAATGTCGAACATTTTTTTGTTTTTTTCTAAAAAAAACTTGTAACTGTTGATTATATATGGTAGTCTAAATGTAGACGTATGATAGTGTTTTCTCCATTCCAAAATCAAAAAAGAATGGAGGTGTCTTTTATGGTAAAAAAGCTATAAAAGAAAGGGGGCTAGGTTGCGTGGAACTATTATGTGCTTTTGCGCTTGTGGTTTACGTTGTAACGTTAGCATTAGTTCGTAACAAGAACTAAAAACGAAAAAAACACTATAAAGTGTTTTTTACAATAAAATATTGGAGAAGACGCTTTAATACGTCTTTTCTGTTTTAATAATACCATAATAAAATTTAGTAGTCAATAACATGACAAAATTTAATGACAAAAACTTTAGCACTACTAGTATTTTTTTTTAAAACAATGTATAATAATAAAAAATAGAGGTGGTTCCATGTTAGGGAATATAGTTGGTATTGATGAAAATATTGTGTTTGTTAAACTAGCTATTGATATATATAAGACTAAAAATATATTAAATCATTATGTTGAAATAAATGATGAAAATAGAGTTATTATTGGAGAAATTCTATCTATTACCGATGGAAAGGTTAAAGTACAATTGTTGGGAAGTATTGTCGATAATAAGTTTGTAGCCGGAGTTACAAACAAACCAGCTTTTAATTCAACGGTTAGGCTGGCTAAAGATGAAGATGTTGCTTTAATAATTAGTATGCCATCAAAAAGTAAAAAAGAAAATTTATACTTAGGAAAAAGTGCTGTTTATGAAAATTTTCCCGTTTATATAAATATCAATCGTTTTTTCCAAGAACATTTTGCGATATTTGGACAAACTGGTAGTGGTAAATCTTGTGGTGTTTCTAGAATTATTCAAAATTTGTTTGAACAAGAAAACCACCCTAAACATGCTAAATTATTTTTGTTTGATGCTTTTGGTGAATATCATAGTGCCTTTTCTAATTTAGATAGTAATATGGAATTTAAATCATATACGACTGATTTAAGAAAAAACAATCTTCTTCAAATACCGGCTTGGTTATTAACGGTCGACGATGTGGCTTTACTTTTAGAAGTTAAAAGTGCCTCACAATTGCCAATTATCGAAAAAGCCATGAAACTGGTTAATGTTTTTACTAGAGATGAAAAAGAAGTATTGGAACTTAAAAATGACATAATTGCTCGGGCTTTATTAGATATTTTAAGTAGTGGTAAATCACCAGCCCAAATTAGGGATCAAATTTTTTCTGTTTTGTCTAGTTACTATACTAGTCAATTGAATTTAAATACCTTGGTTGTTCAACCGGGTTATACTAGACCAATAAAAAATTGTTTTAATATTGATAATACTGGTAAATTAAGGGAAATGGAACTTATAACCAACTTTTTTCAAAGTTTTTTATCAAATAATTATGAATTAAAATTACCGGATGGAACATTTCCTTATACATTAGAAGATTTGAAAAATGCTTTTGATTTTGCTTTGATTTCGGAAGGAATTTTAAGTAGTGATAAAGTATATGATGAGGCTAATGTTTTAAGAGTTAGATTGCATACTTTAGTAAATAGTGATGCGGTAAGATATTTTTCTTACCCTAAATATATAAGTAAAGAAGAATATATAAAAAAATTATCAACTTTAGAAAATGGTAAGGAAGCCCAAGTTATTAATTTTAATGTCAATTATATCGATGATAGATTAGCTAAAACAATTACTAAAATATATTCTAGACTTTTATTTGATTATGCTAAAAATAAAGAAAATAGAAGTAGTGAACCATTTCATATTATTCTTGAAGAAGCCCATCGATATGTTCAAAATGATCAAGATATATCTATATTGGGTTATAATATTTTTGAAAGAATCACTAAAGAAGGTAGAAAATATGGAATAATGCTTGGTTTAATAACGCAAAGACCAAGTGAAATGTCCGATACGGCTATATCACAATGTGGGAACTTTTTATCTTTTAAAATGTTACATCCTAAAGATGTCGATTATATAATGAAAATGGTATCTAGTGTTACACCAGAAATATTAGAAAAGTTAAAACTTTTACAACCAGGTACATGTGTAGCATTTGGTCATATATTTCAAGTGCCAATAATTGTTAAATTAGATATGCCAAATCCAACTCCTACAAGTAGTAGTTGTGATATTGTCGGTTCTTGGTTTCGAGGTGAAGAATAATGAATGAAAAAGGATTTGCGGTAACTGGTGTTTTATATATTGTTCTTATATTATTTTTATCTTTATATGCTAGTATGTTAGCAATGTATACAACTAGAAGAAATATGTTGGAACAAATAAAAAAAGAAGTTATAAATGATGTCCAAAGTACAGGAAATGTACTAGGAATTAAAGCCAATTCCAGTTATATTGGAAAATATGTATCTTATGTTCCTAGTAATTCAACTTGGAACAATAAATCAAATATTAGTTTAACTAACAAGGTAGGAACTTTTAATATTTATAATACGGAAACTAAAAAAGGAGTTTTAGGTATTAGTAAAAATGATAGTATTACATGTAATAAAGATAATCAAAATAATTATTATGGTTTTAGAATTATGGATGTGGCTTTAGATGGAACAATGACTTTAATTCATGCCGGAACACCTGAGTGTTATAATATGAGTACAACTAGTGATGACTCAGAAATATTGCGAATAAGTTCTACTGCTAAAGAACCAAGTGAAAATCAAGCGTGGGAAAAATATGGAAATAAAACTTTTGCGCAAAGTGTTCACTATATGAATGAAAATGATTATAATACGATTTTAAAAAATCAAAATGGGAATAAAGATTTTTATTTGCTTAAAGATGATAGTAAAAAAAGTACTTGTTATGAAGTAAATAGTATGAATTGTGGTAATACTAATGAGTTAATTCAAACCCAAAGTAGTTATTTTATTGTTTCCGATATTAGTAAGAATAATGAAAGTTTGTATATTTGGCAACCAGATGAACAAAAGGTTAGTAGTGGCAATAATATATCTAGTGGTCTTAGACCAGTTATAAGACTTAAAGGTAATGTTAAATTAGGAACTGGTAATGGTAGTATTGATAGTCCTTATCAATTAGTAATATAAAATGTTTGAATATAAAATTTCAAACATTTTTTTGTCGTTTGTATGATTTATTTTGGAAGGATATTTTGAAACTAAAATAAAAAGAAATATGTTTTTTCTTTTAGAAGAATGATATAATTAAAGAATAAATAGAAGTGTAAGGTGAAATATGAAAGTATTAAATGAAAAATTTGCTAATGAAATGAAAAAAATAAATTTAAAATATGATTATGGATTAACAGATCGTGATTGTGAATGTTATTCAAATATATTTAACGTTTTATACGAAATTTCTGATAAACAACTTGATTTTTATCAAATATTTGATGTATATGATTTTTTTACAGATGTATTAGCTGGTAAAAAACCTGAAATAGATTTATTTACAAATGAGGAAGCTTTTAAAGGATTTTACAGATTATCTAAAAGGTATTCAACAACAAAAAATTTAACGGAAAAACAACGAATATATTTTTGTTTTGCATTATATTGGTCAACTTGTAGTGTTTTAAATACAGATAATGAATTGGTATTAAATTTTGAATGTTTTGAAAATGGTACTAATAGTATAATTGAAGAATACGATTTTCAATTAAAAAACAATCCTGAAAAATTTGAAATAAAAACTTATTCAAATCCGGAACTGAGTAATTACGGCCTTTCACCAGATAATCCTATTGAAGTAACTGCTGTTTCGGTTGCTTATCAATATTTAGATGATATTGAAACTGATGAAGGAAAAGAAATTGTTTATAATAGAATTGGTACAGTTGATGGCCCAGATGGGATAATTGTTGATGAATATGTAATATTTGAAAAAGATGACCAAAAAAAAGGAAATATAGGATTTATATATATTACAGCGTTTGGAAGTTATAATAGTTTACATACACCAAAAGGTTTTAGGTTTAAAGAATAGTATTGAAAGGATATTCTATAATTGAGGTAAAAACAATTAGATATATAATTTTGATAGGAGAAAAGTATTGGGCTTGAACAAAGAGAAAACCAGCATTTTAAAAGTGCTGGCCAATAATATGTCCTATGCTAGTACAAACTACGTCTTTTAGGTGTGGTTAACAAAAAAATGTTGCTTCTTTCAACATTTTTTAATATATTATTGGTCCTTCTTTATATTCTGCTTCACATAATTTTACTTTGTCTTTTTCATTAAAAGGAGAGGCATATACTGCTGTAACCCTTTTTTCTATTTCTAACATCGGATTAGAAAAAGTAGAAAAGGTAGTTATAAGTGGTAAATTTAAAACTTTTTTAATTTTATTTAAATACTCTTGTCCTTTAGGATTAAAACCTAAAATCCTAATATATTCATTATTGGTAAATTTTTTGGCTTCCTCTTTAGTAAAATCACAAAGAATATGCGTAAACATTCGCATCAGTTTATTATAAGTATAACGCTTAGTTTTAACCTTTAAAATAAGTTCATCAATATTTTTAGAATAGTTAATATATTTTAAAATCCTATTTTCAATACCTTCATCAACCGTTTGATAAATTGATAGATTTTTACTAGTTACAATCTTGTATTTTAAAAAAGAAAAATAATCTTGATCTAAATGGGGATGGTTAATTTTAACTTTACTAGGAACATAAGGTGATATATCTTCCCCTTTAGAAAGAGAATATCTAATACTAGTAGCACTCGTTATAGATGGGGTTAAAGTTTTACTATGATAGTCGGTATTTCTTTTTATACAAACCGGTTTAATATTAGATTCACTAAGTAAAATTTCTCTTATATATGTAATACCTAAAATATCATTGGGGGTATTTATTTTTTTACCAGTTAACTCAAATAAGGCTTTAGAACAAGCCGTTGGATAATTTGTACCTGTTTCCATATATTTTTTAATTGTTTTTTGATATTTTTTATTATATACTTGGGTTTCCGCCATATAAGATAGTAAATTTATATCATTACATTCACTACCAAAAACCAAAGTATCACAATGTAATTCATCTAAAAGTTCAATACTGGCTTTGGCGAAAATGTCTGCACTTTGACTAGCAAATACAAAGGGTAATTCCACTACGATATTAACCCCATAAGTCAAAGCCAATTTAGTCTTTTCCCATTTGTTTAAAACACTGACATTCCCTCTTTGCGTAAAATGTCCACTCATAACACAAATTATCAAACTATCAGGATATAGTTTTTTAATTTCTTCAATATGTTTTAAATGTCCATTGTGGAAAGGATTGTATTCACATATAATACCAACTATATTCATATCATTACCTCAATTTAATTATAACATCTGTTTTAAAGTATGTAAATTAAAAAAAGGTTATTTAAATAACCATTATTTAGGTACAGAATACTTTTTGATGATTTTTTGAATATTGTTAGTATCTTTTTGAATTTCTTTATTTTCAAAAGTTTTATCAGGATTGAAAGCGACAACTTCTATTCCGGCTTTTTCAAGCATTTTCATACTTAGAGATACCAATTCTTTTTTAGAATACATTCTAAGATAAATAATCTTTTTAATACCTACTTGAATTATTTCCTTAGTACATTCAACACATGGAAACCAAGTAACATATAATGTTGAACCTTTGAAATCTCTTAAAGAACCGCGATAATTTAAAATGGCATTTCTTTCCGCATGGACAACAAAATAGTCCTTTATTTTATCTAGTTCTCCCGTTTTTTCGCCAATTGAATTCCAATAAAATTCATCGTCACTCATTCCATTAGTTAAACCATTGTAACCAACCGATAAAACTTTGTTGTCATCAGTCACAATACAAGCGCCTACTTGATGAGATGGGTCTTTACTTCTCGCTGATACAATAATCGCATTGGCCATAAAATATTCATCCCAACTTAAATATTCACTTCTTTTTCCTGGCATATTTAATCCCCCTGTCCTTTTTTATTTTAACATATCTTAATTCAATAATCAAAAAATATTGTAAACTTAATATTGTTTATGATAAAATAAATATTGAAAATCAAAAGGATAAAATGGGAAATATCAATTAAGGAGGAAAATATGAAACAAGCAAATTTAAAAATTGATATTTTACCTAATCAATTTTTAAAAGAAGATGGTACTTTTGACAAAGTACAAGCATTAAAACTATGTGGTAAAATTGCGGGGATTTGTTATGATGAAGAAGGTTTTAGTCATTTAGAAAATGAACCCCTAACAAAAACCTTAAAAAGAGTTGATATGACGGTTAATAATGGTCATCATAGTGTTTATGATCATATTTATATAAATCTGAATATTCAAAATATACCTAAAATACTAGCCATGGTTCTCAATAATGAAAATCAATATACAACTAGTGAAAAGTCTGGTCGTTATACTAGAATTAAAAGGAAAAAAAATCCATATATTACTAAACAAGAAGAAAAATTATATAACAAGTGGGTAGGTATTTTTAGACTTCATATAAAAGCCAAATATGAAAATATATATAACGAAAGTAAAATTCAAAAATTGGCTCAAGAAAATGCTCGCTATTTAGTAACTGTTTTTAATCCAGCCCAAATGATATATACGACATCTTTAAGACAAATCAATTATTTGGCGGCTTGGATGATGGAATATATCAATGATAAAACGAAAACAACTGATTTTGATAAAAAATTAAAAAATAGTATGACTGATTTTTGTATTGAATTATGGGAAAAAAACTTGTTTGTCGATGGTCTTATGCGCAATGAAAAACACCGTAGTATATCTTTATTTGGCCAAGATTTAAAAAATGAAGAACAACATTTTGGTAGTACTTACACTTGTACATATAAAGGAAGTTTGGCTTATTTAGCCCAAGCCCAAAGACATAGAACTTTAGATTATCAAATGGAAATGTTAGATAAAAAAGAATATTTTATTCCCCCGATTATCGAAGATAATAAGGCTTTAGTTCAAGAATGGTTGCGCGATATGAGTTTGGTTAAAGATGTAACTCCCCAAGGGGAATTGGTAAGAATTACCGAAAAGGGTAAATATGAAGATTTTATTTTGAAATGTAAAGAAAGACTTTGTACCGCTGCTCAATTAGAAATTATGCAAAAAACTAAAACATTGTTAGAAAATTATAAACAAGAATTAGAAAAAAATAATAACCAACTATATGATGATATTGTAAAATATACTAATGGGGCTAGATGTACTTTCCCGGATTTTAACTGTACCCAAGACTGTAAATTTAAAGAAGGAAAAACTTTAGTAAGGAAGATATAAATGAAGGGAAAAGTAATTGTTATTGAAGGAGCAACCGATGGTATTGGAAAAAGTACCCAATATAATTTATTAAAAGAACATTTAAAAAAAGACGGTAATAAAATAACTAGTCATCATTTTCCATCATACAATACTTATCAAGGAGTACCTGTGGAAAAATATCTTCAAGGTCAGTTTGGTAAAATAGATGAATTATCTCCTTATTTTATCAATAGCCTATATGCTTTAGATAGAGTTTTAACATGGCATGAAAGATTGAAAAAACAATATGAAAATGGGACAACTATTTTGTTAGACCGTTATACTACTTCTAGTTTAATATACCAATCAGCCTTAATAACTGATTTAAAAGAAAAACAAAAATTTATCGATTATGTTTGTGATTTTGAGTATAACAAATTAGGAATACCTAAACCAGATAATGTTATATTTTTAGAAGCTCCTTTTGAATTGGTCACTAAACTTAGAAACATCCGTAAACAAAATGAAGGCATTGATAAAGATATTCATGAAACTAATTTAGAATTTATGAAAAAAGTATATGAAAATGCAATGTTCATAGCCAAATATTTAAATTGGGATAGAATAATATGTAATGATCAAAATCAAATGAAAAATAAAGAAGATATTCACAAAGAAGTATATAAGGTACTTACTAAAAACAAGGTATAAAAATGCCTTGTTTTTGACATTATAATTATAAATTGTTATAATATCGCCAAAGAAAGGGATAATTATGAATATTGAAATACAAAGTTTAAAAAGTGGTTTAACTAATAGGATAAGTATTAACCAAGAATTAAAAGTTGATAAAGATTTATTAAAAACAACTGATTTACTCGATTTAAAAAATGTGGTAGTAACGGGGGATATTTCATTATCATATAACGATTACAATTTATCATTAAAAGTAACCGGTGAAATGGTTTTACCATGTTCTTTAACTTTAAAACCGGTAAATAACCCTTTTATTATAAGTATAGAAGGCGAATATCAGGAATTGATGGCAGATTTTGGCGAAAATACAAGAAAAAGTGAAAATACCCTTGATATTTTTCCCATAATATGGGAAAATATATTAGTGGAAATTCCCATGCGCGTTGTAAGCGAAGACGCGGAAACATTAAAAAAAGGGAATGGGTGGAATTTTATTGATGACGAAAAAATAAATAATTCGCCATTTGAAAAATTAAATGAACTTTTGGATAGAAAAGAGGTGTAACATGTTAAAATTAGATATTCAAACATTTGCTGTACCTTTTAGAAAGGTAAGTAAAACTAGAGGAAGAAAAAGAAGAACTCACTATAAAATAAGTGAAAATAAAACTACTGTATGTCCAAAATGTGGGGCTAATGTAAGACCACATAGAGTATGTAAAGAATGTGGAACATACAAAGGAAAAGAAGTAATAGCAAAATAAATTTTCTTATTAAAGACGAGTAGTATATAGGAAACTATAAAGAGATAGGCTAGTTGGTGAGAATGCCTAAGGGGAATATATATGAAAAACAACTTTAAAAAAGTAAGAACGCATTTAAAGCGATAAAATAAGTAAAGAGTACCTAAGTAAAGTAAGGTGGCACCGCGGAATATTTCGTCCTTACAAACTAGGTACTTTTTTTAGAAAGGAAGATACTATGAAAAAAAATCTATATCATACCCATCAATGTAAAGACATTGATATAACTAAAGTTGGAGAAAAAATAACTGTTAGTGGTTGGATAGAAAATATAAGGGATCATGGTGGAGTATTGTTTTTAGATTTACGGGATAATACAGAAACTTTACAAACTGTTAGTAACGACGATTCTTTATTTGTTGGTTTAGCCAAGGAATCAGTAGTTAAATTGACGGGTACTGTTCGAAAAAGAGATGAAGAAACTTTTAATAAAAGACTTAAAACGGGAGAAGTTGAACTTTTAGTTGACAGTCTAGAAGTGTTAAGTCCGGCTTTACATAATTTACCTTTTAACATAATGACTAGTAAAGAAGCCAATGAAGAATTGCGTCTTAAATATCGTTATTTAGACTTGAGAAATAAAAAAGTTCAAGATAATTTTAAATTAAGAAGTGACGTTTTACATTTTTTAAGAAATAAAATGTATGATTTAGGTTTTATGGAAGTTCAAACTCCAATTTTAACTGCTTCATCACCAGAAGGAGCCAGAGATTTTGTAGTGCCTTCAAGAAATTTTAAAGGTAAATTTTATGCCTTACCGCAAGCACCACAAATATATAAAGAATTACTAATGGTTGGTGGAATTGAAAAATATTTTCAAATTGCCCCTTGTTTTCGTGATGAGGATGCTAGAAGTGATAGAACATTAGAGTTTTATCAACTTGATTTAGAAATGAGTTATGTTAGTGAAGAAGAAGTTTTAGAAATAGGAGAAGATATTTTCTATGATGTTTTCACTAAATTTAGTAACAAGAAAGTAAGTCCTAAACCTTTTAGACGACTAACTTTTGAAGAGGCTATGGAAACTTATGGAACCGATAAACCTGATTTGAGAAATCCTTTGATTATTGAAGATGCTACGGAAGTATTAAAAAATACTACTTTTGGACCATTTAAAAATAGTGTTATCAAGGTAATTGTAGTAAAAAATATAGGAGATAAATCAAACAGTTGGTTTAATGAAGTAGTTGATTATGCTAAAACAATTGGAATGCCAGGAATTGGTTATTTAACTTTACTTGCTGACAATACTTTTAAAGGACCAATTGATAAATTTTTATCTGATGAAGAAAGAAATGATTTAATTAAAGAATTTAAGATGGAAGCAAATTCGGTAATGTTTTTCATTGCCAATAAGAAATTAAAAGTGGCTAGAAAATTTGCTGGTTTAATTAGAGATGAGCTTGGAAAGAAATTAGAACTTATTGATAAAAATAGATTAGAACTTTGTATTGTTAAAGATTTTCCAATGTTTGAATATGATGAAGAAAATAAAAAATATGAGTTCTGTCATAATCCATTTAGCTTGCCACATGGTGGAATTAAAGACTATGAAACTAAAGATATTTTGGATATTTTAGCCTATCAATATGATTTTGTTTGTAATGGTAATGAAATGGCTTCTGGAGCAATTAGAAATCATGATTTAGAAAGTTTGGCTAAAGGTTTTTCAATTGTCGGATATACTAAAGAAGAAGTTGAAGAACGGTTTAAATCTATTTTTACGGCCTTTAAATATGGTTGTCCACCTCATGGAGGTATGGCACCGGGAATTGATAGAATTTTAATGCTTATTAAAGATGAACCAAATTTAAGAGAAGTTCAAGTGTTCCCAACGAGTGCTAGTGGGGCCGATAATATGATGGGAAGTCCTAGTACTCTAACTAGACTACAGTTAAAAGAATTGGGAATTAAAGTTGAGGTGAAGGAAGATGAGTAAATTTACAAAAGAAATGGTAGATGACTATGCTGATAAATTACTTATCGGTTTAACTAATGAGGAAAATCAAATGGTTTTAGATGAATTTGATATAATTGATGCGAATTTAGATTTAGTCAATAAAATTCCAAGTATTGAAAAAGTTGAACCGATGACTCATTGTTTAGATGAACCAATTACTTTTTTAAGAGAAGATGTGGTCGAAGATTCGATACCTATTGAAGATTTACTTAAAAATGCTGATGAAACTGATGGTAATGAAATTGAAGTACCAAAGGTAGTTGGGTAGGTGATATGATGAAATATATGAATAAATCGATAACTGAATTACATGATATGTTAGTAAATAAAGAAGTTTCTAGTGATGAATTAGTTGAAGAATCTTTAAAACTAAGTCATAAAGTTCAAGATAAATACAATGCTTTTGTAACTATATTAGATGATGCGAAAGATTGTGAAGTAACTGATAATTTGTTATCTGGGATCCCTTATGGAGTCAAAGATAATTATTCTACTAAAAATATTCTATCAACTGGTTCTTCTAATACTTTAAAAGATTATGTTCCATTTTTTGATGCTACGGCTATTCGGAAATTAAATGAAGCCGGGGCTATTAAAGTAAATAAAACGGCCATGGATGAATTTGGAATGGGAGGAACTGGTACTACTTGTCATACAGGGATTGTAAAAAATCCTTGGGATGAAACGAGAATGTGTGCTGGTTCATCCGCTGGTTCAGCTTGTGCGGTGGCTAGTGGGGTATATCCTTATGCTTTAGGTAGTGATACCGGTGATTCTATTAGAAAACCAGCGGCTTATTGTGGAGTAGTTGGTTATAAACCAACTTACGGGATGATTTCTAGATATGGTTTATTTCCTTTTGCTTCTAGTTTAGATCATTGTGGGGTAATTACGCGTAATGTCAAAGATGCGGCCATTGTGGTAGATACTATTAAGGGTCAAGATCCCAATGACATGACTAGTTGGGATTCAAGTAAAATAAATTTAACTAAATCTTGTACGGGAGATGTTAAAGGTAAAAAACTATGTTATATTAAAGAGATTGTCGATAAAGATAGATATAAAAATGCTAGTGAAGAATTACTTAAACATTTAGATAATTTTTATGAAACTATTGAAAAATGTAAAAGTTTAGGTATTGCGGTTGAAGAAGTATCAGTAGATGAAGTTTTACTTAAGACAATGCCTAGTGTTTATGTGGTAATATCTTGTGCTGAAGCCACTAGTAATATGTCAAATTTAACAGGCATTATTTTTGGACCAAGAGGTGAAGGAGATAATTATATTGAAATGATGAAAGATCATCGAACAAAAGGTTTTTCTCCTTTGATTAAAAGACGTTTTGTAATTGGTTCTTATGTATTACAAAAAGAAAATCAAGAAAGATATTTTAAAAATGCCCAAAGGGTTAGACGACTTATTGTCGATAAATGGAAAGAATTATTTAAAAATTATGATGGTGTTATTTTACCAGTCGGAACTGGACCAGCTAAAAAACTAGAAGGTTCTAAAGATATTTTAGATGAAAATACTGCCATTTTAGAAGAACATCTTCAAATTGGTAATTTTGGTGGTTTTCCATCTATTACCATCCCTAATGGTTTTATAAATGGAATGCCGGTGGGAGTTAATATTACTGGTAATTGTTATGATGATGAAAATGTTTTAAATATCGCCTATGCTTTAGAAAGTAGTATGGAATATAAAAATCAATTAGCAAGGGGTGTTACTAATGAGTAAGTATTTGGCTAAAATAGGACTGGAAATGCACTGTGAAATAAGTGAAACTAACACTAAAGTTTTTAGTGGGGCTAAAAACTCATATTCGGAAGAACCTAATATAAATGTAAGACCAGTTGATATGGCTTTTCCTGGAACTTTACCGGTTGTTAATAAAGAAGCCGTACGTCTTTCTTTAATGGCCAGTATGATTTTAAATTGTAAACAACCAGAATATATTTATTTTGAAAGAAAAAATTATTATTATCCGGACTTACCAAAAGGATTTCAACTTACGCAAGAAACTAAACCTATACCGGTTGGTATATATGGTCAAGTTGACTATGAATGTGATGGAGAAATTAAAAATGTTCATATCAACAATTTACACTTAGAAGAAGATTCAGCTTCCCTTGATCATTTTTTTGATACGACCAATATTGATTATAATCGGGCAGGTGTGCCTTTACTTGAGTTAGTAACAGAACCAGATTTTCATAGTGCCAAAGAAGCAGTTGCTTTTTTAGAGCATATGCGTAGTATTTACCAGTATGCTGGTATTTCTGAAGCAGATAGTAAAAAAGGGCAAATTAGATGTGATGTCAATGTTTCTATTATGGATAGTTCTTTAGATGAAAAAGATCCTAATAACTGGGGAACTAAAATAGAAATTAAAAACGTCAATTCTTTTGGGGGAGTTAGGGATGCTATTAACTATGAAATTGAAAGACAAACTGAACTAAAAGAAAATGGCGAATATGATAAGATGGAACAACAAACTAGACGTTGGGATGAAGAAAGTGGTACGACTATTTTTATGCGTAGTAAAGTAGACGCTATTGATTATAAATATTTTGTTGAACCTAATATTCCTAAGTTTAAGGTAACTAAGGAATGGTTAGTAGAAATTAAAAGTTCTATTCCAGAATTAGCGATGGAAAGAAAAATGAAGTATATAAATGAATATGGTTTATCTGATTATGATGCTACGGTATTAGTAAAAGAGAAAAAAATTTCGGATTATTTTGAAGATTGTTTAAAAGTTGGTATAGATGCTAAAGTAGCGGCTAATTGGGTTAGTGTAAATATTATTGGTCATTTAAATAAAGAAGATATTACGATTGATGATTTTTATTTAACACCTAGTATGTTAAAACAAATAATTGATTTTATTAAGGATGGTACTATTTCATCTAAACAGGCTAAAGAGGTATTTTTTAAAGCGATTGAAAATAAAAAAGAACCTAAAAATTTTGTCAGTAAGGAAAATGCCCAAATTAGTGATGAAAATGAGTTGACAAGTATTATTGTTGATATTTTAGATAATAGTGCTACACAAATAGAACAATATAAAAATGGTAAAACTAATTTGTTTGACTATTTTGTTGGACAAGTTATGAAAAATACTAGAGGTAAGGCAAATCCGGTTAAGACTAAAGAAATTATAACTAAAGAGTTAGAAAAAAGATAATTTATAAGATAAAAGTGTACAAAATAGGTATGCTTTTATTTTGGATATAATTTACAATAAAAAGTTTTTTCACTTTAAAAGGAGTGTTTTATATTTTTAACTCCTTAAAATTGTAGTTCATTTAAAAACAAAAAATTGTTTTCATCATTCTTTATATTTAATTAAAGCCATTGTTCCTGATGCTATCTCTAAAATATTACCGACAACACAAATATAGGCTTTAACTTTTAAATTGTAGAAAATCCAAACAATAGCTGCCAATATAAATATAATCCTAAACCATTTAGTATTTGGCACAAAAGATGATACCGTGTAAAATAAAGTTATTATGATAGGAATTAAAGAAAGATAATTTTGGTACGTTAAAAAACCAAGTGTTAAAACAACAGCTATAAAAAAGACTAACCAAAAATTAGATATATCTTCCTTATTTTTTCCTTTCTTATAAAAAAGATAACACCGAACAACTGATGAAAAATTCATCGCAGCAGCTGCTATAACATTTAAGATAATATATTGTATAGTATAAAATAAGTTAGCTATCGCTTGATACCATAAAATTTCATATTGTTCTTTTCGATGGACACTATAACTCCAAACAAGAATAGCTATAATGCCAATAATTTGGGCTATAAAAATATTCATGTTTCCTACTTTCTTTATTCATTATAGCATAATAACTAATATTGTACAAAGTTTTAAACTTAGTAGTTTTAGAATTTTTTCCTTTGTACGTTTTTTTGGGTAATAATTAAAAAAATTAAAAGAGATATTTTGTATAAATGCAAAAAA
>CANQHO010000028.1 GCA_947623815.1 uncultured Bacilli bacterium
TTTTTTGCATTTATACAAAATATCTCTTTTAATTTTTTTAATTATTACCCAAAAAAACGTACAAAGGAAAAAATTCTCTTCTTAAAATACATTGACAAATATATATGTTAGTGCTAGAATAATTTTCATAATTTAAAGGAGTCAAATATGGATTTATATGAATTAAAAAGAAAAATAGAAGGAAAAGAACAATACATAATAGGAACTATTGCTATTATATTATTGACAATACTTGGAAGTATTTCTCTTTTTAAAAAAGAAAATTTAGAAGGAGCAAAATATAATTATGCCGATAAAAGCAATGCAACAACTAGTAATTTAAAAGAAGAAATAGAAAAAAGAGTTAATGAAATAATTGAAAATAAAAAAGAAGAAGATAAATTAGCTTTACAAAATGATTCAAGTGTTGAAAGTAATAATGAAAATACTACAAATAATTATTATTCATCTTCAGAAATTGAAACTAAAATAGAAGAAAATAATGAAAAATTATCAAGTGTAAGTATAAAAAAAATATCTAGTGATATAAAAGATTCAGCTGAAAATTTATATAATACTGAAGAAAAACAAAAAGAAAAAATAACCAAATCTAATGAAAAAAGTAAAACAACAAATGAAAGTCCCAAAGTTACAACCATTAAAAATGAAACAAATACAGTAAATATAGCTAATACAAATAAAACAATCAATAAAGAAGAATCCAATCAATCAACCAATAAAATCAATGTTTTAAGTAATAGTACAACTAGTAAAACCAATGTTTCTAATAATACAACTAGTAAGACTAGTGTTTCAAACAATAATACAAGTAGTAAAACAACAACAACTAAAACCAAAAAGAAAAATGGTTGGTTAAAAGAAGGAAACTATACGTATTATTATAAAAATGGTAAAAAATTAAAAGATACGTATGTAGATTATATATACTTAGATAAAAAAGGACGTAAACAAGAAAAAATGGGAAACTTTACAGCCACCTTATATGGAGCAAGAGCTTGGGCTAATCAATCATTGAAAATACGTTCCAAAGCTAATTCATCATCTAGTTCGGTTGGTACTATCCCAACTGGGGGAAAAGTAACCATACTATCTGGAGAAAGTGCAAATTACTATTTAAAAGTAAAATATGGTAAAAAAACAGGATATGTGAATGCCAATAATTTAATGATTAACTTACCAGATGTTATGCCAGATTTATATTATAAAATAACAAATGTTAGTGGAAGTATTTATAAATCAGCCGGATATTCTATATCGGGAGTAACCGGTAAAAACTTATATGGATTTAAAAAACAACAAAATAACAAAATAGGTAAAAAAACCTATTATGCACCACTTTTATATCCTGTAGCTAAACAATTACAAAAAGCTTATGACATAGCTAAAAAGGAAGGATACAACTTTAAAATATATGATACTTATCGACCAAGAAGTGTATCTTTAACAATTAGTTCAAAATTAAAAAAACTTTATAATAAACAGTCTAAAGTTAAAAAGGCTATCGATTATGATAAAAATGGAAATTATTGGGGACAAAGTTGGTTTTTAGCTCAAACAATATCTAATCATAATAGAGGAATTGCTTTAGATATGACCTTAACAAACTCTCAAGGAACCGAATATACAATGCAATCTAAAATGCATACTTTAGATACAACATCATTAGTAAAATACAACAATGGAAATGCTAATAAATTACGTTCAATAATGACTAAAGCGGGATTTGAAACCTTATCTAGTGAATGGTGGCATTTTGAAGAAGTATCTTATAAAAGTAGTCCATATAACAGTTTTAAAATAAAATAAAAAGCACAATGTGCTTTTTTAAATTGTACAAAAGCCCGCGGCTTTATTTATTATTAAACTAGTAATCATCATTATAATACCCGCTAAAATAACTCCACAAGTAGCGGCTATTAAAGATTTTTTCTTGTCCATATCGAGTAGGGCGGCTATTAAAGATCCGGTCCACGCTCCTGTTCCTGGTAAAGGAATTCCTACAAATAAGAATAAACCAATATATTTTAGTCTTTCTATTTGGTCTTTTTTTTGGTGGGCTTTACTTTCTAATTTATGAACAACTTTACTTAAACTTTTAGTTTTTTTAAGTCTATCAAATATTGGAGTTATAAACCATAAAATAAATGGTATAGGAATGATATTACCAATAATACAAACTATAAAACTTTTTATAGGGTTAAGACACAAAAAAGAAGAAGCTGCTAAAATACCACCACGTAGTTCTAATATTGGTATCATCGATATAAGAAATACAATTAAATAAGGCATTGATTTAAAACCATTAAATAAAGATATAAAAAAACTTACTAGTTGACGCATATTTTCACCTCGTTCACATTATAATGAAAATTTAAACTTATGTCAAATTATTTAATTATTGTTAATTATAAAAAATTATCCCAAAATTGGTACAAAATATATAAAATTTTGATATAATGGAAAAGAACACAGATAGGAGGAATATAATGCATAAATACGTTTATTTGTTTAATGAAGGAAACGCTGATATGCGTAACTTATTAGGAGGAAAAGGGGCTAATTTAGCGGAAATGACTAATTTAGGATTACCGATACCTCAAGGTTTTACAGTTACAACTGAAGCCTGTACAGAATATTATAATGATGGAAAAAAAATATCTAAGGAAATTGAAGAACAAATTTTTAAAGCTTTAAAAGAAATTGAAAAAATCCAAGGTAAAAAATTTGGCGATAATTCAGATCCTCTTTTAGTTTCTGTTCGTTCAGGAGCTAGAGCTTCTATGCCAGGAATGATGGATACTATTTTAAATTTAGGATTGAATGATGAAGCCGTTGAAGGTTTTGCGGAAAAAACCAAAAATCCGCGTTTTGCTTACGATTCATATCGTCGATTTATTCAAATGTATTCTGATGTAGTAATGGAAGTACCAAAATCATATTTTGAAAAAATTATCGATGAAATTAAAGAAAAAAAAGGAATAAAATATGATACTGAATTAACCGTTGATGATTTAAAAGAATTGGTAAATAGATTTAAAAAAGTTTATAAAGAAAATATGAATGGAGAGGATTTTCCACAAGATGTTAATGAACAACTTATGGGAGCAGTAAAAGCCGTATTTAGATCATGGGATAATCCTAGAGCTATTGTTTATCGAAGAATGAATGATATACCAGGTGATTGGGGAACAGCGGTCAATGTTCAATCAATGGTATTTGGTAATATGGGAGATACATCTGGTACTGGAGTGGCTTTCACAAGAAATCCTGCTACTGGTGAAAAAGGTATTTATGGGGAATATTTAATCAATGCCCAAGGTGAAGATGTGGTGGCTGGAGTTAGAACTCCACAACCGATAACTAAATTAGCCGAAGATTTACCAGATTGTTATAAACAATTTATGGAATTAGCGGAAAAATTGGAAAAACACTATCGCGATATGCAAGATATGGAATTTACAATCCAAGAAGGAAAACTTTATTTTCTTCAAACGAGAAATGGTAAAAGGACTGCCAGTGCAGCTATTAAAATTGCTTGTGACTTAGTCGATGAAGGAATGATTACAGAAGAAGAAGCCGTTATGCGCATTGAGGCTAAATCATTAGATCAATTATTACATCCAACTTTCAACAAAGAAGCTTTGGAAAAAGGAGAAATGATTGGAACTGGTTTACCAGCATCTCCAGGAGCAGCCTGTGGTAAAATAGTGTTTAATGCTTTAGAAGCCAAAAAAGAAGGTATTGGTGGAAAAAATGAAAAAGTTGTTTTAGTTAGATTAGAAACAACACCGGAAGATATTGAAGGAATGGTTGCTGCTCAAGGTATATTGACTGTCCGTGGTGGTATGACTTCCCATGCGGCTGTAGTAGCGCGTGGTATGGGTACTTGCTGCGTATCTGGTTGTGGTGATATTAAAATCAATGAAGAAAAAGAAGAATTTGAACTTGGGGGAGTAACGTTTAAAAAAGGTGATTATATTTCTCTTGATGGAACTACTGGTAACATCTATAAAGGTGCTATTGAAACTGAAGAAGCAACTGTTTCCGGTAATTTTGGTAGAATAATGAAATGGGCTGATTCCATTAGAAAACTAAAAGTAAGAACGAATGCGGATAACCCACGTGATACGAAAAATGCTGTCAATTTAGGGGCTGAAGGTATTGGATTATGTCGGACAGAACACATGTTTTTTGAAGAAGATAGAATTCCTAAAATTAGAAAAATGATTTTATCAGAAACTGTTGAAGGTAGAGAAGAAGCGTTGAATGAATTGATACCTTTTCAAAAAGGTGATTTCAAAGCTATGTATAAAGAATTAAAAGGTTTACCAATGACTGTTCGTTATTTAGATCCACCACTACATGAATTTTTACCAACAGTAGAAGAAGAAATTGTGGCTTTAGCTAAAGATATGAATGTTACTGTTGAACATTTAAAACAAAAAATTGATGATTTACATGAATTTAATCCAATGATGGGACATCGGGGATGTCGATTAGCGGTTACCTATCCAGAAATTGCCAGAATGCAAACTAGAGCTTTAATTGAAGCCGCTATCGAAGTAAAAGAAGAAGATGGTTATGATATTGTACCAGAAATTATGATTCCATTGGTTGGAGAAAAGAAAGAATTAAAATTTGTAAAAGATATTGTTATTGAAACGGCAGAACAAGTAAAGAAAGAAAAAAATTCCGATATAAGTTATCATATTGGAACAATGATTGAAATACCAAGAGCGGCTTTACTAGCTGATGAAATAGCTGAAGAAGCGGAATTCTTCTCATTTGGTACTAATGACTTAACTCAAATGACATTTGGTTTTTCTAGAGATGATGCCGGAAAGTTTTTAGATTCTTATTATCAAAATAAAATTTATGAATCTGATCCATTTGCTAAATTAGATCAAAATGGAGTTGGAAAACTTGTTAAAATGGCTGTTGAATTAGGTAAGAAAACTAGAAAAGATATTAAACTAGGAATTTGTGGAGAACATGGTGGAGATCCAGCAAGTGTGGAATTTTGCCATAATATAGGTCTTACTTATGTTTCATGTTCACCATTTAGAGTACCTATTGCTCGTTTAGCGGCTGCTCAAGCCGCTATACGCGAAAAGGAGAACAAATAAACAATAAAACATTATAGCATGGATATTGAAGAAAATAGTTTGACATAATCATTATTATATAGTGATATGATTATGCAAGGAAAAAATGTTAAATCATTTTTGCAAGGGGTCTATTTTAGGATAGAGCCCTATTTTTCTGCAATAAATTCTTAGTTTTATATATTTTATATCAAGCTTATTCATCCCAAATGAGATAGTGATACAAGCTGTTATACGTGAAAAGAACAATTATGAAGTTTTTCTAACCTGAATAATTGTTACAGATGATGATATATTAAGGTATATATAAAAAATTTCTGAATTAAAAAATATAATATTAAAAAAACACTAATTGTTATTTATATATAAATAAATAAGTTTAAAATTTTGGGCTAAAAAATCATAAAAAAGTCATAAAAATTATTGACTTAATTTATATAAGCATGGTATATTATGTATCGAGTAGTGCCTAGGAAACTTTTGAAGCCCTAGGTCATTCAGAGCCTAGTTTTAATAACTAGGTTTAATTTTAAACTGAAAGTGATATATAGCATTTGAGGTCATTAGTAAATTTATATAAATTTTATTTTATTCATCCCAAATTATATTGTGGCACAAGCAGCTATACGCGAAAAGGAAAACAAATAAACAACAAAACATTATAGCATGGATATTGAAGAAAATAGTTTGACATAATTATTATATAGTAATATGATTATACAAGAAAAAAATGTTAAATCATTTTTGCATGGGCACTGTCTTAATTGATAGAGCCCTATTTTTTTGCAATAAATTCTCAGTTATTATATAAAAATTTTTTTGAATATGGTTTGGTGTAATAATTCAAAAAAATTATTACGGTTAAGAGTAATAACTTTACAAAAATGTAAAACTAATATATAATATAACTAGAGGTGATTGATAATGCTTTTAAGAGAAGATTATTTATCTAAAATAAGAGGATTTTATGACTCAAATTTAATTAAAATATTAGTAGGTATTAGAAGATGTGGTAAATCAGTAATTTTAAGTCAAATTAAAGATGAATTAAAAGAACAAAGAAAAGCTGATGAAAACCATATAATTTTTATTAATTTTGAATTTATAGAATATGAGGAATTACTTGATTATAAAAAATTAAATAAATATATCAAGGATAAAATCCAAGATAGTAAAATGTATTATTTGTTTTTAGACGAAATTCAAAATGTAAATCAATTTGAAAAAGTGATAAATTCGCTAAGAGCATCCGTAAATAATATCAGTATTTTTTTAACTGGGTCAAATAGTAAAATGTTATCAGATGAATTATCGTCCGTTTTATCAGGTAGATATGTTTTGTTTAATATCAATCCATTATCTTACAAAGAATATATTGCTTTAACCAATAAAGATGGGAAAGATATAAATACTTTTTGGGACTATGCTAAATGGGGAGGACTTCCTAATAGATGTGAATTTACCGATGAGTCAGATATAAAAAATTATCTTCACAGTGTATATGATTCTATTATTTTACGAGATGTTGTTAAAAGATTAAATATAAAAGATACTATTCTTTTTGATAAGATATTACAATATTTAATTGAAACAACTGGTCGTGAATTTTCTGCAGAAAATATTACAAAATATCTAAATAAGGAAAATAAAAATATATCAAATGAAACTTTGTATAATTATATAGATGCTTTATGTAAAGCATTGATAATAAAGAAAGTTTATAGATACGATATTGCTGGTAAAGGAGTACTAAAAACATTAAACAAATATTATGTAACTGATTTAGGTATTGCTCAAATAAAAAATAACAATCCAGAATTTAGAAAATATGTCGTATTAGAAAATATTGTTTATAATGAGTTAATAAATAGAAACTATGAAGTATATATTGGTAAAACTAAAAATGGTGAAGTTGATTTTTTAGCTAAAAAAGAAGGAAGTATTAAATATTTTCAAGTAACTTATGAAATGAAAGATAATAATAATACTATTGAAAGAGAATTTGGAGCTTTTAAATCTATAGAAGATAATTATCCAAAATATGTTCTTTCCTTAGATCAGATAGATTTATCTCGTGATGGAATAATTCATCTTAATTTAATTGATTTTCTATTAAGCAATGAATTTTAGGATTATATATGAATAATTAAAAATTTATTATAATTAAAGAACTCAGAAACTTTAAAATTTCTGAGTCATTTTATTTTGTAAATAGAATAGTATAAAATGAATCTTATAACTTATTTAAAATAATAAAAGAAAAATGTAGAAAATTATATTGTTGTATGAGATAATAAATTAACAAGGTATTTAGGAGGAGTTTTATGGACAAAAAAAGTAAGTTAAAATATTTAATAATATTTTTAACAATTATAATTTTACCTATCAAAGTCATGGCTTTAGATAGTATAGAACTTAAAGCCGATAAAACAGAGTTAAAGGCTGGGGAGGAACTTACTATAAAAGCAAGTTTGGAAAATCCAAATTCTAAGGCTTTTTTGGCAACTTTAAAATATGATGAAAAAGTTTTTGAAAAAATAGATTCAACAGCTTTTACCTATTCGGATGGATTAGTAGATATTACTTATAATGATAGTAATAATAAATTTGGTATTATAAATAAAGCAATAAACAATGAGAATTTATTTGAATTACATTTAAAAGTAAAAAAAGATACTAATGTTGGATATACAAATATTGCTTTAACTAATATAACTTATTCGGATGGCAAAACTACTTATGGTTTAGCTAAATCAAGTTTGAAAGTATATGTAACTAGAGATGCTAAAAAAGATGAAGAACTTCCAACCTATCAAGAAAATCAAATTGAAGAAGATACAAATAAGTCAATAAAAACATTTACTAATAAACCGATAGTTATTACATTAGGAGTTTTATCTATCTTATTATTTATTTTTATAATATATCTTAAACTAAAAAAAACATATAAGAAAAAACCTTTTTATATTTTAGTTATTTTAGAAATTATTTTAATTTTTATAATATTTATTTTATTTATTATCAATAACAACAAAAAAGATGTTAATAAAGATGGGGTAATCGATTATGATGATGCCAAAGCAATTATCGAATATTTACTAGATATTGATACAGAAAAAACGGAAGAAGAAGTTATAGAAAATACCGAAAAAAAAGATAATTTAAAAACATCAAATAAAACTTTAAATGTGAAAAATAAGAAAAATTCTTCTAGTAAAAATCTTACTTTAAAAACTACATCTAGTAAAAGTAAGACGCAAAAAACTACTTCTAAAAATAATAAAAAAGATAACTTTAAAGGATCTAGTGATAAAGATTTAAATAATGATGGTAAAGTTGATATAACTGATGCTGGAATGGTTGCTGATAAAACAACCGAAAAAACTAGTGTATCTTTAAAAGAATACGCTAAAGAAAACTATGCTCCTAAAGGAGACATTACCTTAAAATTTAAGGCTACTATAAAACCTAACGGAGTTAAAATTAAACAAGTTAAGATTGGAAATAAATACTATAATGTTAAATTAAATAATGACATTTATTCTGTATCTATTAAAACTCCTAATGAAGCCGGAAAATACGAATTTACTATAACTGATGTTATTTGTGATAACCAAAAAGAAGTAAAAACCAAATTGACATTTGAAAGAGAAATACTTAAAAATGCTCCAACGGTTAGTATGTTTGATTTAGACTTTGAACAAAGTTTTATAACTTTTAAATTACATGATGAGGAAAATGCATTACAAGATGGTCAAGTTTATATTTATGATGATAATGATGAAGAAGTAAAAACTGTTAAACTAACAGAAGACAATAAAATTGAATACTCTTTTAAAGAAGGTAAAAAGTATCAATTAGTTGTTAAGGCTACTTATGATTTAGATAGTGAATTAGGTTTAGAAAACTTTTATGAAAATAAAGAAATATTTACTCATGAATTTGTTTTTTACAAAGACTATGATTTTACACTAACTGATACTTCAATAACTGATATTATCCAAAAAAATGAAAAACCAGTTGTAACATTTACTAGTACAAACAATAAAAAAGCCAAAGTTGAAGTTGCTACTTTAAACAATAAAGAATACAATATCCAAAAAATAGATGGGGATAATTATACCGTTGAAATAAGTGATGCCGATACATCGTTTGGTAAACATACGGTAACTATCGATAGTGTTGAATTAAGTACGTTAAAAAAGTTTGAAAATAATAAAGACTATAAAACTAATGTATTAACTTATAGTGTATTAAAAGAAAAACCAACTGTCACCAATATAAAATTAGAGGCTAATAAAAATAATCATACAATCCAAGCCAATTTTGATATAACGGATAAGGATGATACCATAAATAATTTAGAAGCAGTTTTAGTTGATTCAACGGGAAAAATTGTCGATACTAAAATTGTTTCTATAGAACCAAGTACTAATAAAACAGTTGAGTTATCTTATGATAAAAATAGTGATGGCTATTATACCGTGCAATTTTTAGCCGATTATACTTTAGGGGATAAATATAAATATACCAGTACTGATATTGGAAAAGAAGACATAGCCGTTTTAAATGATATTCATATTGAAGCAATCAATCTTAAAACGACAAAATATCCAACTAAAGGACAAAAGAAGTATGAAATTGTTTTTGATGTTTATGTTGGCGATAGTGTCAACCAATTTAGAAAAGATGGTAATAATAATCCATTAAAATATACTAGAGTATCAGCAGTTACTATAAATGGGTTAAATTATGTAGCCGAAGAACAAAAATCAGATCAACCAAATATTTATAAATCACGGGTATCATTTACTGTCCCCCAAGAATCGGGAATTGCCGATATTAAGGCCAATCGGGTTCAACTTCAGTATGCTAGTTACTATATTAAATATGAAGACTTTTATTCTGTACCATTAAAAGAAGCCCAAATTGATGTTTTAAAAGACATTCCAAGTATTCAAAATTTAAATGTTGTTGACGATTATGAAAATAATTCCGCCACTTTTGATTTTGATGTTGTTTTAGATGATAAAGCGATAGAAAATGATGAAAGTTTTAAATCGGGTTCTATAGAATTAAATAATACTAAATTAGATATTAAAAGAGGACACAACACCGTTAAATTTGAAAATATTCCTAAAGATCAAATATTTGATGCTGTATTTAAAGCCAGTTATGATTTAGATACTGATAAATTAAAAGAAGACGTTGATCAAAATGAATTTAATGATAAAGAAATCCACAAAGTAAAATATGGTTTATTTAATCCGGATATTTATGATGAAATAACGGTTGATGAAATAAAAGTAAATAGTTCTAAAAACAATAAATATTTTGAAAAGAATGAAAATATCAATTTGAATATTAAAATAACCGGTATAGATGAACAATTAAGTGTCGAACCAATTAAAGTTGTAATCGATAATAAAGAATACGTTTTAAATAAAAAAGATGATGGATATGAAATAACTTTAGATGGTTACAATTCTTATGGAATAAAAGATATTGCCATAACGGATATTATTTTAAATAATGGACGTAAAGTTCATCTTAAAAAAGAAAGTAAAACTAATATTGAAGTATTAAAAGATATAGGTAAAATAACCGATTTTAAATATGAAATTTTATCAAATAAAGATATCAAAATGACATTTGTCAAAAAAGATGTTGATAAATCTATTGTTTCCCAACCAAAAGTTAAAATTGTCGATGAAGATGGTAATACTATAAAAGAATGTGAACTAGCTAATGAAATAACTTTTAAACCAACTACTAGTAAGAGGTACTATGTTACCGTAACTGCCAATATTGATTTAGATACCGATAATACGGTTGATAGTGCTAATTATATTGCTGATTTTAAACTGTTAGAAGAGGCTATTTCTCTAGATAAAAACTATATTGAATTAAAAGATATAAATGAAATTAGTTTATATAAATCGATTATGAAATCGGGTGATGAAGAAACTATTCTCGTCGATGAAGTAACTTCTGAAGAATTGGAAAAAAATTTAGATGATTATTTTGTTGAAATCAATATGGATAACTTACCTAGTACTAGAACTAGAATTAAAAGTGTGGAAACTAATGATAATCATTTAATATTAGTATTAGATTATAAATATGTGACTAAAGAAAATTCTAAAGAATTAGATAATATAAGAATTGATTATGGAATCGAAGAAAATGGAATTTATAAAAATGAGAATCATCCACAAACAGCAGTTAGTTATTTACTAAAAAGATTAGAAAACAATGAAGATATAACCTTAAATCAAAATTACGATTTTAGGTATGCTAAAAGTAGTGGAAATACTTATGTTGAAAATTATACTGGTCATTTAAATGGTAATGGCTATACAATTAAAAATTTAAGTAAAACTTTGTTTGAAAATCTTAAAGGAGAAGTAGAAAATTTAAATATTTTCAATGTAGAATTTAATGAGAATGGACATGGTGCTTTAGCGAATACGGCCACTAATGCTAAAGTAACTAATGTTTTGGTAGATAAGGTAACTAAAAAAAGAACTAGCAGTTCATCTGGTGGGTTAATAGGATCAGCCAGTAGTTCAATAATTGAAAATTCCAAAGTGACTAATGTCTATTTAAATCTTGGTTATTATGATCAAAGTAATGGGACTTTTATCGGTCAAATGGAAAAAACAGAAGTTAGAAATTGTTATGCCGAAGGAACTATCAATGGGGGATGGAATTATACTAGTGGCTTTATTGGTAATGCCAAATCTTCAACTTTAGAAAATAATTATGTCAAAGTAACAGCCTTAAATTTAACAGAAAATACTCATGCCGCATTTGCGATGGCTTATCAAAATGCGGAGTCTATTTATCGAAACAATGTAAGTATAGCATCGGGAATAAGTAAGACAATGATTGGTAGTGCGAAAGAGGTAACTAATAATTATTTCTATTTATCAAGTAATGATCAAAATGAAACTGCTGGTGTAACTAATATTAAAAAAGATCAAATAAATCAAAATTTGTTTGAAAATTTGGCTCATTTTGATGAGAAAATATGGGATTTTAAAAATGCTTCATATAGTAATTTACCAACTTTACAAAGTGAACATTTATCAGTATTAAGTGATACATCTAATAAAGAATATAAAAAAGAAAATGAAATTTTATATAAAAACTTAACTAAGTTAATGCCTTTTTATAATAGTGATAAAATTATTGAAAGTGCTATAAATATTAAGGATAGTAAATTAAAAAATAAAGAGATTGTTCATATTTTACCAGTAGATAAAAAAGGAGCAATTGTCAATTATTTAACAACCGATGATGTTAAAAAAATAAGTAAAATTAAAGTAGTTTTCAAAGATAAAGACAAGGAAGAATACGATGTTGTTTATGACAATACATATGATATGGTAGTAAGTTATCGAATACCAAGTTTAAAAGTTGATTATAATTATAATCATTACGTTATTGATGCATCTACGCAAGTTGTTAATAATTTAACTAACTATTTGAAAAAGTTAAATTATACTAATAACTTAGATATTTTAACATCAGCTGATGATAGTCGTCTTTACCGTGATCATTACAAGGAAGTAACTAGTAAAGAACTAAAAGAATTTGTTTTGAAATTCTTATCTAATAGTAATTATACCAATCCAACTAACGATGAAAAAATTAACAATTATATTGAAAGAGAAGTTAAAAAAGATAAGAAAATTGAAAAAGTTTTATATATGTACAATTACTTTAGTAGATGGTATAGACTTGATATCGATGGGATGGATTTAAGTGACTTTATGTTATTTAATATGCAAACTTTTGATAAGTCTTTAACGCCTATTGAAATAGCCGATAAGTTTTTAGCCGATGATAGTAATTTTAATACCGGTGAAACTAATACCAAATATGCCGCTATTTTTGGAAATTATACTAATTTAAAAACATTACCTGAATTTTTAGAATACATGGTAACAGAATTTAGTGATGAAACAGATATGTCTAAATGGACAAGAGAACATTTTAGTGGTTATTTAGTGGAAATACCTGTTGAAGGACATAGTGAAGTTTTATATACCTTATGGGATCATTTCAGTCATGAAGATGCAGCGTATAACAATCCTTATAAAGTATACAATTTCATTTTACCAATTTTAACTTTACCTAAAAATGCCGCTTATATTGTTTCTAGTCCCGTTCAATTTGTTATAGGGGCACAAAGAACATATATTGTTAATCCTGAAGATCCAGCGGATCATAAAAAATTAGTTGATAAAATTGAAACAAGAAGAAATAGAATGCAAAATTATTACAATACTGCTTATGGTATTTTAGACAATGCCAAACTATTTAATGATATCCATACTTTCCATACTGATAAACGATATGCTTATGATGATAATGGTATTTTAACTTATCAACAAAAAGGTTCAACTGAAGAACCATTCCATAAAAATTATAATGAAGCAATTGGTCAATGGGCCCACAGTGATGGTAATAATGCGGTTTCTTGGGGTGATCGAATTGATTGGAGTGTGGCTGGATTTTTAGATAGTGAACTAAAAACTGATGGAACCCCAGATACTAGTCATACGACTTATAATACTTGGTCACATGAATCAGCCCACAATATCGATGCTCGATTATTTTTAAAGAATAATGGTAGAAGATATGATGGTCATGGGGAAGATTATGCCGATAATAATTTAACCCAAGCGTTTAATCAAAAAGATATTGTTATGAATTTATCGATTGATTTTAGAGATGATCAAAAAATAGGTTCTAATTTAAAACCGGAAAGAATCAACACTAAGGATAAAGTTTGGAGTTATTATAAAGGCCTATTTGATACGGTTTATGTTATGGATTATATAGAGGCTTTAGCGTTCTTAAAGTTAGAACCAAAAGATCAAGCCACTATAGCCGTACAGGCTTCATATCCAAATGCTAGTTATGCGGATGGTAAAGATGAAGAAAAATATTTAACCAATCGGGAAACTAGATATACAGAATTAACGGCTGAGGATTTTGAAAATATGCAACTTAAGACGGTCGATGATTTGATAAAAAATAAAATAATGATTCAACCAGGTATTTACAAAATTTCTACTCGTGGAGTTAGTTCGTATGGTGGGGAAGGACTTAATACAGTTCACTGGTATCAACCAAATAATCCTTATGGTCGACCGGATTCTTATTCTTTAAAATGGCTGGCTTATGAAATGTTAGGTTATAAAGGGTATGATAATGGTTATGTTGAATATTATAGTAATATCAATTCAACACCTTTCGCATCAATTAAAAATTATAAAACAGATAATATGGCTATTAAAAGAATTTCAGAAGAAAAATACAATAATTTTGATGAATATAAGTATGCTAGATTTAATGAAGTTAAGTCTAAATTAAGTAAACTTAATAAGGAAGTTAATGTTAAAGCATATGTTCAAAAATTTTCTGAAGAATTAAAGAAGGATGCTGAATTTGAAAGAACAAGTTTAGAGGAATTATTTAAAAATAAAACTGAAGAAGCGTGTTTAAAAGATTATTGGTGTCTTAATGGTTCTTTGGCTAAAGCAATTGAAATTCCTTATAGTACCCAAGTAAGATATGATATATTTTACAAGTTAAAATCAACTACTAATGATTTTATGAGTGATATATATGCTAAAGAAGAACAACAAGATATTAGTGATTTACTGAATTAAAATGACTAATAAAATAAATATTTATTTAAATCTCAATTGAGTTTGTGCTTGATTGAGGTTTTTTTGTTACTACTCAGAGATAAAAATGAAAAAAATTGATATAAAAGATGAAAAAAAATAAAAAAAGAGTTATAATTAAAGA
>CANQHO010000029.1 GCA_947623815.1 uncultured Bacilli bacterium
CAAAGCAGTCAAGGAAAATTTGATATATATGATGTAGGAACAAGTAGCGCAGCCACAGGAAAAGCAAAGAGTCAAAGTATAACATGTTATAGTAGTAGTTATAAAAATAAATACAACGGCTGGCGAGTGCTAGATGTATCCAGTAGTGGAGTAATAACCCTAATTCACGCTGGAACGCCAGAGTGTTACTACCATGCTTATGGAGAATCATCAGCAAGTGAAACGTTATTAAAAACAGCATCAACCTCAAGTAGCCCAGGAGAAAGTAAAGCATGGACAAAATACGGAAATGCAACATTTGCACAAAGTGTACATTATATGGACGGAACAGATTGGGAAACACTAACAACGAATATAGGAACTAAAAAAACGTTAAAGAACTGTTATGATGAAGATAGTACAGCAGCCTGTGGACGAGATAATGATATGATAGATATAGGATCATACTATTGGCTGGCGTCTGCCTATAACAGGAACAACTTGTATTCTTGGGGTCCAAGCAGCCGGCATGTGTTCAACGACTTCGGCCATTCGGTTGGAGTGCGCCCCGTCATCATTCTGAAATCTGGATTGAAATTATCACCAAATAATAAAGGAACAGTAGAGGATCCATATGAATTAGTATTACCAGAATTACAAAGCTTAAGTGTTTCTCCATCAAGTTTATCAGTAGTACTTGGTAAAACAGGAAAAATAAATGTAACCCCAGTACCAGAAGCAGCTAAAGTAGATTTAGAATATACAGCCAGTGATAATAAAATAAGTGTTACACAAGATGGGACAGTAACAGGAAATCAAGTAGGAACAAGTAGTGTAACAGTAAAAGATAAGTTAACAAATAAACAAGTAGTAGTAGAAGTACAAGTAATTGGAACAACAGAACCATCTTTAGCAACCCACTTCGGAGCCTACGTCAACTATACCCCAACCGAAGCAACATGGGAAAATGGTAAACTATCAAGCTACGGAGTAGCAACAAGCACACAAAGCAGTCAAGGAAAATTTGATATATATGATGTAGGAACAAGTAGCGCAGCCGTAGGAAAAGCAAAGAGTCAAAGTATAACATGTAGAGATAGTAGTTATAAAAATAAATACAACGGTTGGCGAGTACTAGATGTATCCAGCAGTGGAGTAATAACCCTAATCCACGCAGGGACCCCAGAATGTTACTACCATGCTTATGGAGAATCAGCAGCGAGTGTAAAAATACTAGAAACGGCGTCAACATCAAGTAGTCCGGGAGATAGTAAAGCATGGACAAAATACGGAAATAGTACATATGCATCGAGCGTCCATTATATGACAAACGAAGACTATAATAAAATAACCTATCAAATAAATAAAAATAGCAATTACACAATAACAGACAACGGAGGAGATAATAGTACATGTTATTATAAAACAGAATCAACCCCATGTGGATATAACAATGACATGATAGACATAGGAAGTTACTATTACCTGGCGTCTGCCTATGATGGCTACAGCTTGTATGCTTGGGATCCAAACCGCCGACGTGTGATCATCGCGGGCAGCAATTCGTATGGAGTGCGCCCAGTCGTAGTTCTAAAATCTGGAGTCAAATTCGCCGCCGATGGAAAAACAGGAAGTAGTCAGTCTAGTGCTTTAAATCTTGTTGCCCCATAAAACTATTTGTCAAAAAACAAATAGTTTTTTTCTTTACATAAAAACATATAATTAAATATGGATATACATAATAAAATAAAAAATTATATATTAGAAAACCAATTTAAAATAATATATGAAGAAAACCAACTTGATATCATCAACTATACAAATATGGGACATTTTGACGATACCAAAGTCCTTGTTTACCATGAACAAGGACTAATCGAAGTCAAAGGAAAAAACTTAAGAGTAACCAAACTTTTAAAAGACGAAGTTTTAATAAAAGGTAGTATTGAAAAAATAGAATTTAGGTGATTATTTGTATAACACAATTAAATTAAAAATAACCGGTAGAAAACCTATCCGTTTAATCCAAAAACTAAACAAAAAAAATATTGAAATGTGGGATATAAAACAAATAAACAAAAATGAAATAAACTTTATTATCTATCAAAAAGACTATGAAGAAGTAATAAAAAACAAAACCATTTATTCAGTAGAAACAATAAACTATTATGGACCTAAAAAAATAAAAGACACCATCAAAAAACACGACATATTTTTAACTTGCCTTTTATTAGGATTAGTATTACTAATCTTTTTAACCCATATAATCTTTAAAGTAGAAGTAATTCATAATGATAAAAAAATCAGAAATATGCTTTTAAACGAATTAAAAAAATATGATATAAAACCATATAAAATGGTTAAAACATATGATGAAATAGAAACTATCAAAAAACAGATTTTAACCAAATATCAAGATGAAATAGAATGGTTGGAAATTGAAAGAAATGGAACAAAATATACGGTCAGAGTAGAAGAGAGAATCAAAAACAAACAAGAAAAAGAAACCCCCAATCAAGATGTAGTAGCCAAATATAATGCTGTCATTTTAGAAATAGATGCCGAAAGTGGGGACATTGTAAAAAAAGTTGGTGACTATGTAAAAAAAGGCGATGTAATAATAAGTGGAAACATCAATTTAAACGAAGAAACTAAAGCCAAAACCAGTGCTAAAGGAACAGTATATGGTGAAACATGGTATCAAGTTCAAGTAGAAGTACCAATTCATTACTATGAAGAAATAAAAACAGGAAAAAAACAAAATTGGTATTATTTAAAAATTGGCAATAAAAAAATAAATATTTTTCATAAAAGTTATAAACAAAGTAAAAATAAACAACAAGTACTTTTAAAAAATAATATAATACCGATACAATTGATAAAAGAAAACCAACAAGAAATAAAAATAAACGAAAAAATATACTTAGAAGAAGAAATAGAAGAAGTCGCTTTAAAAAAAGCCAAAGAAGAAATAGAAAAAAAATTACAAGAAAAAGAAAAAATAATAACCATAAAAAAATTGAATCAATTAAAAAAAGATAGTACAATAATAGTAGAATTTTTTATAAGTGTGAAAAAAAATATAACTAGTTATCAATCAATTAAGGAGGAAGAAAATGTACGAAATAATCAATAACTATAAAGAAAAAATAGAAACCGAAGATTTAAAAAAACTAGTAGATCAAATAATTAAAAGATTTTCCTTAGAACAAGCCGAATTCAATATCATTTTTGTCGATAATGACTATATCCATAAACTAAATAAAGAATATCGAAATATCGATAGAGCAACTGACGTTATAACCTTTGCTTTAGAAGATAACATGGATATAAAATTAGATATCAGAATATTAGGAGACATATATATATCAATAGATAAAACTAAAGAACAAGCCCAAGAATACGGTCATAGTTTCTTTAGAGAATTATCCTTTTTGACAGTGCATGGAATGCTACACTTACTAGGATATGATCACCAAAATGAACAAGATGAAAAAATAATGTTTTCCTTACAAGATGAAATATTAAACGAAGCAGGAATCAAAAGATAGGAGTGAAACAATGAAAAGTGGATTTATAGCCTTTGTCGGAAGACCTAATGTCGGAAAATCAACCTTAATGAATAGTATTATCAATCAAAAAATCGCAATTACTTCTAACAAACCTCAAACGACAAGAAATGCCATTCAAGGGATATATCATGAAGATGAAGTCCAAATGATTTTTATCGATACACCAGGTATCCATAAACCCAACCATAAACTAGGAACCTATTTAAATAAACAAGCCTATGACTCAACTAATGATGTAGATGCCATTGTTTTAATAGTAGACATAAATAGTCCTTGGGGAAAAGGAGATGACTTTGTCTTAGACAAAATAAAAGGAAAAGTACCAGTAATATTAGTATTAAATAAAATAGACAAACTAAAAAAAGAAGAAATTTTAAACAAAATAGATGAATATCAAAAAAAATATGAATTCAGTGATATTGTTCCTGTTTCCGCGTTGAAAAAAGAAAATGTTGACACCTTAATTAACGTAATGAAAAAATATTTGACTGATAATATCCCTTATTATGAAAAAAATCAAATAACTAATCAACCCATAACTTTTCAAATAAGTGAAATAATAAGAGAAAAGGCTTTTATAAAAACCAAAGAAGAAGTACCGCATTCATTAACTTGTATTGTTGACAATATGAAAAAGAAAAAAGATTCATACCTTATTCAGGCATCCATTATAGTTGATAGAGAATCCTTAAAAAAAATAATTATTGGGAAAAATGGTAGTATGATAAAAGAAATTGGTTCTAAAGCCAGAATCGAATTAGAACAATTATTAAATAGTAAAGTATACTTAGAACTATATGTTAAAGTAATAAAAAAATGGCGCGACAAAGAAAAATACTTACAAGAATTTGGATTTCATGAAAGAGAAAAGTAATAAAGTAAAAAAAATTGCATAAAATTAAAATAGATACTCATGATATAGTAGGTGATAAAAATGAATAAAGAATTACTATGGGATCTATTTAAATCAACAGGTAAAATAGAATACTATTTAAAGTATAAAAATTTAAAAAAGAAAGAAGGAAAGTAGTGGATAATTTTGAAGGCATCATTTTGAAAGAACAAGCATATGGAGAAAGTTCTAAAATATTACAACTTTTAACCAAAGATGGAATAATTGGGGTAATGGCTAAAGGATGTCGAAACTTAAAAAATGTCAATCGATCAGCCACCACAAAACTTACTTTTGGCAATTTTTATTTATACTATAAAAAGGACAAGTTATCGACTTTAAAAAGTGTCGACATTTTAAATCCTTTTAAACAAATAAAAAAAGATTTAACCAAAATAAGTTTTGCCATGTATTTACTTGACTTAACTTATCAAGTAGTTAGACAAAATCAAAATGAACAAATATATAATATTTTGAAAAATGCTTTACTCAAAATAGAAGAAGGAATGGATGCTTTAGTCATTACTTCTATCGTTGAAATAAAGTATTTAGCCTTTTTAGGAGTCATGCCCATTTTAGATTGTTGCAGTGTTTGTGGTAGTACTAGTGGTATTACAACTTTATCTGCTACTAGAGGTGGTTACGTTTGTAAAAAATGTATCAATAATGACCCCATTGTCAGTGAAAAAAGTATAAAACTTTTAAGAATGTATTACTATGTTGATTTAGAAAAGATAAGTAAAACTGATGTTAAAGAGGATGTTAAATTGGAAATAAATTCTTTTTTAGAACAATATTATGAAAAATATACTGGTCTTTATTTAAAAAGTAAAAAATTTTTAAAAGATTTAAACAAAATAAATAGCTAAAGAAATTCTTTGGCTTTTTAAATTTTTATTATATAATAAAAGTAGGAGGAGTAAAATTGGATATTTATATCATGGAAGTAGGGAAAAAAATTTAAAAGTTTTAAAACCACATCAGTCAACCCACGGTGTTTATGTTTATGCCACCCCATATAAAGAACTAGCCATCATTTTTTCTGGCCGTTGTGGTGATGATTTTACTTTTTCATTATTTGGAAACAACAAAAATAAACCTTGGAATTTAGTTGAAAGAATACCGGAAGGATTTAATACGATGTTTAGTAATAGTGCCTCACTTTATACTGTTTTAGATACTAGTTTTGAAGATATTCATACGGGTTTTTCTGAATTGGTATCTAAAGAAACGGTCGATATAAAAGAAGAAGAAACTATTAAAACCGTTTATGATAAATTAAAAGAATTGGAAAAAAAGGGGAAAATAAAACTGTATCATTATCCGGATAAACCAGAAAGTATCCCTAGTGACAATTCTGATTTAATTGAAAAACAACTGATGTATCAAAAGAAAAGTCAAAAAGATGTTACTAAAAAGTGTTTTGAAAGACTAGTCTTATTGCATCCGGAATTATTAGATAAAATAAATCAAAAACTAAAAGAAATAAACCAGAATAGTGAAACATTTAAAAAAGAAGAATTGATTACCTTATTTTCCAAGGCCATTAAAAAACAAACAACGAATCAAGAAGAACAATATTTAAAATTTCAATAACTAATATTTATCCCAAATTAGAACCTTATTTAAAAGAAAAATTAGATAAAAATTTATGAATAAACTAAAAAAAACAAATCATAATATAACTAGAATAAAAATAAAAAAAGATGAATAGGCGGTATCAATTTGATACCTTTTTTCGACAAAAATATTTACAATGAAAGGTATTTATACTATAATTATAATAGGTGATTCTATGAAAATCGTTTGCGTGGGACATGCTGCTTATGACATTACCATACCAGTTGAAAGTTTTATAAAAGAAAATACTAAAACCCGAATAAAAAACAAAATAGAATGTGGTGGTGGACCGGCTTCTAATGCCGCTTACCTTTTAGGAAAATGGGGAATGGACACCACTTTTTTAGGAATAGTAGGTAATGATGAGTATGGTAAATCTATCAAAAATGAATTTAAAAAAGTAAACGTAAATACCGATTTTTTAGAATTGAATAACCAAGTAGAAACAACAACTAGTTTTATAATTGCCAATCAAGAAAATGGAAGTCGAACCATACTAACTAATAGACAACCGATGAAAATGAAATTAGTCGACCTACCATTTTATCCTAGTTATATTTTATTAGATGGTCAAGAATATGAAATGTCTAAACGACTACTTAACCAATATCCTAAAGCCGTAACTATTATGGATGCGGGACATTCTACCTTAGAAAATATCGATTTGGCTAGGCAAGTAGATTACTTAGTATGTTGTCATGAATTTGCTTATGATGTTACTAGAATTCCTTTAGAAGAACAAAATTATGAAAAAATATTCATGAAAATGAAAGAAAACTTTAAAGGAAATATTATCATTACTTTAGAAGATAAAGGATGCCTATATGAATTTGAAGGAAAAATAAAATTGATGCCGACTATTAAAATGAAAGCCTTAGATTCAACGGGGGCTGGCGACATTTTTCACGGGGCTTTTGTTTATGCGATTGCCAGTCAGATGGAGTATGAAAAAGCCATTTTATTGGCGACGATAGCGGCGGCTTTATCGGTAACTAAAATAGGGGGTAGAAATTCTATTTTTGAATTAAAGGAAGTGCAAGAAAAATATCATGAGTATTGCTAGTACATTGTATCCTAATCGTTTTATCAGATTGGACTTACATGGATTTGATCGAGATACCGCTCGAGTAGCCATTAAAGATTTCATTGAAGATGCTAAAAAAATGCAAGAGGAGTATTTAGTCATTATTCATGGAACTGGTAGTGGTATTATAAAAAAAGTTACAACGGAAACTTTAAAAAAACATCCCGATGTTTTAGAATATGGACAAAATTATTTTAACCAAGGCGAAACGATTGTCCGGTTAAAAATGAAAGGAGTTAATAATGAAAACAATAATAGATGATCAAATAAGAGTTGCTTTTAATAATATAAAAAAAGGTGTAAGTAGAGAAGATATGCAAGAACGTTTGAAAAAAATTTTAATTGCCTATAAAGAAAGTTTAAAATTAAGTAAAGAACAAGTTCATAATTATTTAGTAAAGATAGAATCTTTAAGTGATTTTAAATTACAAAATGTTAAAATAAATGCCAAAGCACCTCTTATTGGACTTAGTTTAGTTTTATTATCTCCTAGTTTAACAGCGTGTAGTAATAATAAAGAAATACCAATAAAAGAAGAAAAGGTAGAAGAAAGTACGGATTTAGTTACTATGATTCCTAAAGAAATAAATAAAAGTTTAAATCTAGATCGTTTTGCCTATGATGGAATGGATTTAGATGAAGTAAAAGGTTATTTATCCAATTTTATCAATGATGGTTTAACTAAAGGATTATATAGTAGTGCAGAAAAAACTTTGGAAATCACTGAAGAAAATAAAAGTGAATTAGCGAGTGATTTTGTCAATTTATATTTTTACTTAAATACCAAATATTTAGATAATAGTATTTATTCAATTTACAATTTAGAAGATATCGACTTTGATGAAATTTATGAAAAAAGTCAAAAAGCCTTTAATTATTTATTAGAAGATACTTATACAGTTACAACAGATACCAAACTTCTTTTAGATAGATTGTTTATAAGAAATACCGATTATCAATTATTAAGACAAATGTATTCTTTAATAGCCAGTAGAAACAATGTTAATAATGCTGAAGAAAAAGAATTTTATACCGAACAAATTAGACTTAATTATGTTCACATGTTAAATGAGTATTTAAATAATGAACGAGTAAGAGTTAACAATCAAACTTTACAATTTGGGCTTGGTATTGTAAATATAGCCGATAAATTGAGTCAAAAAGATATCAAAAATGATGAAAGTTTAAAAGAACTTTACACTAAAATTTATCCTATTTTATTAGATGAAGAAGAAAGAAATAATTATGATGGACATGAGATAGATAGTGATGAATTTAATAATGCGCTTGTTTTAAAAAATAAAAATTCTTTTATTAGAAAAATAATGAATACTAAAGATACTGATACAACGGATAAAAGTTATCAAGAATTAGTTGATGAAATAACTACGCAAATAAGAATTTCATCATTTAAAGCCAATCCTTATACTGTCGATGAATGGCTAGAAAAAGAAGGAGCAAAACAAGAAATTGTAGAAACTCCTATAACTTCAACTTTGCCAGAAGAACCAGAAAAAACTGAAGAAGTTGCGGCAAATGAAACACCAAAAGAAGAGGTTCCTGTTGAAGAAAATAAAGAAGATACTAAAAATCCCGATTATGAAAATATTAAAAATCAAGCGATAAATCAGGCTAAAATAGATATCCAAATATATGATAGAGCCGAAGAAGACAAAGAAAAAATACGTGAATATGATATTCCAGCAAAACCTAGTGAAGATAGTTTTGATACTAACGCTATATATGATTATTGGTATATTTATACCTTTATGGAAGAACGGTGGAAGATAGTATTTAAACAAAAATATGGAAATCAAGAAGAAAGTCCATACTTATCGCAGGCTAAAAGGAATGCTAGTATCGAAGAAGTAATTCAAAATTATGCCAATGAAATACTTAGTTCTTACTTTAATGTAGAAAATGAAGAAAGTGTTAAAAAAATGTAAAATTGTTGAAATAAATCAACAATTTTTTGACATATAAGTAATTTACTATTTAAAAAAAAAATAGTATAATAAAACTAGGTGGTAAAATATGAAACAAAAAGGATTTACTTTATTAGAAGTTTTAGGGGTAATAACTATATTAGGATTTGTAGTAACTATATTGACTTTAGTTGTTGGCGGATCCTTAAAACAAGGCAAAAAAAACATTGCCATAACTAGTGCGAAAAACTATATAGAAAGTTTTGAAACCTATTTAGGAGCAACCGCTATCAAAGAAGACTTAGTAAAATACGATGCCGGTAATGCTTATAATGTCAATACGGAAACAGTAGTATCCGATAAAACCTATCCGTCTATTAACAGTGTAATTGAATATAGTGGGGAAAAATTAAAAGAAGGAACTATCACACCTAATGACAACTATGCGGTTTCTAGTGCAACCTTAAAAGTAAATGGTTATACCGTAATATACGATGGAGAAACTAAAGAGGCAACCATAAAAAATGGATGAAAAAAGCATTAAAGAATTTTTATCATACTTAGAAAATATTAAAAATTATTCATCAGAAACCATAAAAAATTACGATAAAGACTTAAAAGATTTTTTGGGATTTATGAATCCTAAATATAAAGAAAACGATATATATGTGGAAGTAGACTATCAAAATATAAGAGATTACTTAGCCAAATTACATAGAAAAAAATATAGTAAAGCAACTATATCTAGACATATAAGTAGTTTAAAAAGTTATTTCAAATATTATGCAAGAGAAAAAGGTCAAAAAAATCCTATGACTTTTATAGAACATCCGAAACAAGATCGAAAATTACCTCATTATCTATCTTATGAAGAAGTTGAAAAATTACTAGAAGGACCTGATTTAAGTGAAAAAATGGGCCTTCGTGATGCTTGTATTTTAGAATGTTTATATTCAACGGGGTGTCGAATTAGTGAACTAGTTAATATTCAAATCAAAAACATTGATTTTAAAGATTATACTATAAAAATATTAGGAAAAGGTAATAAAGAAAGATACCTATTTTATGGCGAAAAACTAAATAAAAAATTAAACGATTATTTAAAAGTTCGTCCGCAACTATTAAAAAAACAAAACCATGATTATTTATTTGTAAATACCAAGGGTAATAAAATAGGCGATAGAGATGTCCGAACTATGATAAGTAAAATTGTTAAAAAAGTAGGAATTAAAACTAATGTATCCCCCCATGTATTAAGACATACTTTCGCAACCCATATGTTAGAAGAAGGAGCCGACTTAAGAACGGTTCAAGAACTATTAGGCCATGAGAACTTAGTAACAACCCAAATATATACCCATATATCCAATGAATACTTGCGAAAAGTTTATTTAAATACCCATCCAAGAAGTTAAAAACTTCTTTTTTTCATATAATTTAGAAAAGGGGGAATTTTATGAGTAAAATAATACCAGATATTTCCCCTAAAACTTTTACGCTTAGTGCCGTTGTAATAGGTTATTTACTTTTAGACGATTTATCGGCTAATGAACAAAATGCTTTAGGTAACTGGTTGATGTTGATAGCCCAATTACTTTGTACCAATGCCTTTTATAAAGAAGTAAGACAAGAAAGAGGTTTAGAAGATAATGATAATATGGGAACTGATAAAACGATTGAAATGATGCAAAAAATGATGAAAGCAATGCAAAAAGAAATTGATGAATTGAAACAAAAAAATAGTAGTTAGTAATAACCTTTAGAAATATGATATAATTAAATTAGATGTAGGTGGTAAGATGAGTAAAATAAAAGTGATGGATGAAATATTATCCAATAAAATAGCCGCTGGAGAAGTTGTCGAAAGATGCTCTAGTGTCGTTAAAGAATTAGTCGAAAATAGTATCGATGCCAAGGCCAAAGAAATTAGAATTGATTTAAAAGAATCAGGAGTTAATGAAATAAAAGTTACTGACGATGGAATGGGGATGGAAAAAGAAGATGCCATTCTTTGTTTTCAAAGACATGCTACGAGTAAAATTATCGAAGAAGAAGATTTAAATCATATCAGTACTTTAGGTTTTCGCGGTGAAGCCCTAGCAAGTATAGCGAGTGTTAGTGAAGTTACCTTAAAAACTTGTCCTGGACAAATTGGAACTTTAGTGATCATTCATGGTGGTAAATTAAAAAAAGTTGAAGCCACTGATGCTAAAAAAGGAACTACTATTACGGTATCTAAACTTTTTTATAATACTCCGGCTAGATTGAAACATATGAAAAGTTTATATACGGAACTAGCGTCTATTACTGATTATGTCAATAAAATAGCCTTATCCCATACCGATATAAAATTTATTTTAACTAACAATGGTTCGACTATTTTAAATACTGATGGAAAAGGTAATTTATTAAAAACTATCAGTTCGATATTTGGAATAACTACCGCTAAAAAAATGTTACCAATTGAAGATAGTAATGAAGACTATCAAATAAGTGGTTATATATCATTACCGGAATTACATCGTTCTAATCGTAATGGCATGATTACTTTAGTAAACGGTCGAGTAGTTAGAAATATCGACTTAAATAGAGCTATTCACGATGCTTATCATTCTTATCAACCGGAAAATAGATATCCAATTACAGTATTAAATATAACGGTTGATCCTAGTTTAGTTGATGTCAATATTCATCCAACTAAAATGGATATCAAATTTTCTAAAATGGAATCATTACTTAATTTAGTGCAAGGAAAAATAAGAGAAAAATTAAAAAGTGTTTCTTTAATTCCTGAAATAGAAGTAGAAGCCGAACCGATAATTATCAATGAAGATTTATTTGAAAAACCCTTTTTTAAAAATGATAACCAAGATACAAACTTAAAAAAATCTTTTCAACCAGCTTTAAACTTAGAAAGAATTGTTAAAGAAGATTCTCCTTTATATACTAAAGAATCGGTAGAAAAAATTGACAATGTTAAAACGGAAACAAAAAATCATTTACCAGAATTATATCCGGTAGGTTTAGTTTTAGGTACATACATAGTTTGTCAAAATGAGGAAGGTATGACTTTAATTGACCAACATGCGGCTAAAGAAAGAATTAACTATGAAATATATTTAGAAAAATTAGGTAATCCTAAAAAAGATAGTATACCTTTAATAGTACCATTTAATATTGAACTTACCAATTCTGATTTTATTATCATCAAAGAAAATATGGATTTACTTACTGAAATGGGTTTTGTAATAGAACCTTGGGGGGTAAGTTCAATTGTAGTTAAAGCCCATCCTTCTTTTTTACCTAAAAATTATGAAGAAGAGGCCTGTAAAAAAATAATTGAAGCGGTATTAACTAAAGAAAAGAATTTTGATTTAAAAAGATTTAGAAATAATTTGGCGGCTACTCTTAGTTGTAAAATGAGTATTAAAGCCAATACCAGTTTAACTTTACTAGAAATGGAAAATTTAATAGATGATTTAAGGAAATGTGAAAATCCTTACAATTGTCCCCATGGAAGACCAACTATGATTACTTATCAAAAAAGTGAATTAGAAAAATTGTTTAAAAGAAGTGGTTTTTAATAATAAAATATGGTAAAATAAATAAAATGGAAGGGATGATGTTGTGAAAGAAAAAGAAATAAAAACGAGAAGTAAAAAAGAGGATTTTGACATCATCACTAATTTTGAAGTAGAGGCTAATAAAAGAAAAAAAATGATTGAAGACGCTATGCGGGATTTAGAAAGTCAACGTTTTAAAATGAAAGAATATAGTCAAAAAATTCAAGAGTATGATATTTTATGTGAAGAATATAAAAAACTATATCATAAATATAAAACAGTTGACAAAAATTTTAAAAAGTATTTAACCACTACTAAATCTATATATGGAGAAATAGATAAAATCAAAGATACCGCTATTGATGTTACTGAAGAAAATCAAGAACTTAGAAATATTTTAACTACTTTAGTTAAAAAAGTTGGTATTGATATCGTCGCTCAAGCGGCTAATAAAAAAGAAAGTGATTTAAAAAAATATTTAAATTAAAAAACACCATTAGGTGTTTTACATCATTTGATAATTAGAACTACTGTAATTATTAGTTGTAATATTGCCTCTTTCTAGAGCCGTAACTCTTTTGTCTAATAAGTTTATTTGTTGTTCTAAATTGTTAAATTGTTGTTCTAAAGTATTGTCACTTATCATATTACTGTAGTTAGTTTGTTGATATCCCATCGGCATACTTGGAATCCCTGGCATGGGATTCATTTGATATGGTGGATAAATAGGATATGGCATATTACAGTTTCTTTCCTCCGTATTCAAAAAATCACTCCTATCTAATAAAGTATATGAAAAACAAAAATAAATGTGTCAAAAAGGTGAATTATGGATTTATATAAATATGAATTAGAATTACAAAAACAAAATATAAAATATATTGGTGGGGTAGATGAAGTAGGTAGAGGACCTTTGAATGGACCGGTAGTTGCGGCTTGTTGTGTTTTGAATGAAGGTTTTAAGTTAGAAGGTCTTACTGATTCTAAAAAATTATCTGAAAAAAAACGGGAAAAGTTTTTTGATTATATTATAAAAAATAGTACTTATGGTATTGGAATAATTGGTCCAGAGATTATTGATGAAGTAAATATTTATGAAGCAACTAAACTGGCAATGAAAGATGCTATAAAACAAGTAGAAGATAAAATACCTTTAGAGCATGTTTTAATTGATGCTATGCCCCTTGATTTAGATATTCCATCTACTTCGATAATAAAGGGTGATAGTAAAAGTATATCTATTGCGGCGGCTAGTGTGATTGCTAAAGTGACTCGAGATAGAATGATGATTGAACTTGATAAAAAGTATCCTATGTACGGATATAAAAGTCATAAAGGATATCCCACGAAAAAACATCTTGAGGCTATAAGTAAGTATGGTTTGATAGATGGTTACCGAAAAACTTATGGACCGGTTAAAAAAATATTAGAGGAGGGTAAATGAAATTATTATTGTCACACATTGCGGATATTGATGGGGTTACCCCGGTTATTTTACTTAATTTAACTAGTTTAAATTTTGATTATGAATTGTTTGAAGTTGATGGTTTAAGTGCGTTTATTATCGATAAGTTAAATACTGATTTTTTTGAGCAATATGATGAAATTTTTATTGTTGATTTAGGTATTTCTTTAGAGTGTGCTAATAAAATATTAGAAAGTAAATATCATCGTAAGTTTAAATTGTTTGATCATCATGAAAGTCATATGTTTTTAAATGATTTTGATTTTGCGAAGGTTTTAGAAGAACATGATGGTAAAAAAGAATGTGGGACTAGTTTATTTTACGATTATTTAAAAAAACAATATAATTGTTTAAATAAAAAAAGTGTGGCTACTTTTGTTGAGTTGGTAAGGGAAAATGATACTTGGCAATTTACTTATGATGAAAAAAGGGCTATGGATTTATCTAAATTATTTGATTTTTATGGAAAAGATAAGTTTATTAGAGATTATACAAAGGTTTTAAATGACAATGAAGTTTTTGATTTTTCTAGTTTGGAAAAAGAAATTTTAGATTTATTAAATAAAGAGTTAGATAATTATTTAAAGTATCAAGAGGATAAAGTTATTTTTAAAAATATCAAAGGATACAAAGTGGGTATTGTTTTTGTATTATAGGAAAGTACTTTGTAAATTAGAAAATAAAAACATATTAAAATAAATTTAAAATTTTGATTAAAATATGTTGACACGGTAAACATATGTATGCTATAGTTGATTTACTGGGTGGTGATGGTCTTGATTATAAACAAAGCATATAAATTTAGATTG
>CANQHO010000030.1 GCA_947623815.1 uncultured Bacilli bacterium
TTTATTCTGTACAAAAAAATAACAAGATATTAGTTCCCTACTATTATCTATATATACTATATCACAATTTAGTATTCGTAACAACATTTTTTAGTCAAAAAAAAATAAAGTGTAAACCAAAAAAGAGATTACTTAAAGAAAACAGCTACCCGCAAAAAAACAGTAATCCCTTCTGGATGAATTCCTCCATCCAAATCCATAATAACATAAACAATCCAATCAAACTGTCGAACAATGTCGAAGAAAAAAGAAAAAACAAAGTTTTTTAACAACCTTGTCTATCTTCACAAAGAGTATCATTTTCCTTATACTCATTTAATATTTCTTCAAATTGTTTATAAGTATCATTGATCATATCATCAGTTAATTCCATGTAACCATCATTTTGATCTTCACTAATACCTTCTGTCAACTTAGTTGCTTCCCCTTTGACAACCAAAACAACATTTGGCGCAAAAATTCTTTTTTCATCAGCACTAACCGTATTATCATCTTTATCAGTTAACTCATAATCAGCTAAAACATTAGACATTTTATCAATTAGTTTGTAATAACCTTCACTACCTTCTTTAGTAGTTTCAATATTACCTTCATCATCTATTTCCTTAGTATCTCTTATATCTTTAACACTAACATAATAGATATTATTAACATTTAAATCCTTAGCAACCTTTACTAAAGTAGGTACCACACTACGACACCATGGACAACTATCAAAACCAAAATATACTAAGAAAGTATCCTTATTATCCATCATATCGGCAATCGAATCCGCTGTCGCATAAACAAATGGATTATCATCAGCAATTTCAATAGACCGATATTTATGATCACCAGTAGAAGTATCTTTCCCATTTAAACTTTCATATTCATTTTTAAACTTCAAGGCATCAGTGGTTTCTTTTTTATCAACCTTAGTATTTTTATTAGTCATAACATAGGCTCCAATAATAACAGCAACTATAACAACTATAAAAATTCCAATCCATACTATTTTATTTTTCATTCTTACACCTCATATATATCTTACATCATTTTTAAATCAAAAGCAAATTAGTCAACTATATCTTTTACTTCTTTAATTTTTTTAACTTGATAATCTAAATCTTCGATATTTTTTTTAATAATTTTATCATCGATATCATCCCCATATATAATAACTTCATGTTTAGATAAATTGACGACTACTTTAGAAACATTATCTATTTTACTTAAAACTTCCTTTACTCTTTTAGCACAATGTTCACAGTGCATTCCCTCAACATTTATAACTTTCATATTTACCTTCTTTCATTATTATTATACAATAATTATTCATTTAAATACAACAATCTTTATCTAAAATAAACAGTTCCAAGCCAATTTTTTTATCGATAACCCCCGATTTTATTTTAAAATCTAAATCGGCTAATTTATCTAAATAAGATAAAAGTTGTTTCGAATCAAATTGATGTCTTCTTTCTAAAGCCTTTTTAACCCGAAAAGGATGTATTTTTAAATATTCGGCAATACTTTTTCCATTATACCCTTTTTCAAACAAAGTTTTAACTTGGTAAAAAATTCTAAATTGATTGGCTAAGTTAATAATTATAACAAAAGGTTCTTCCCCATGTTTAAGCATTTCTTCAAAACTTTCTAAAGCCGCTTTTTTGTTATCACTGACAATATTATCTATAAGATGAAACAAATCCATATCGACATTAGAAGTTGTTAAATTAACAATATCTTCTTTAGTAACTTCTCCCTTGTTTTCTTTAAAAACCAAAATCTTTTTAGCTTCTTGATTTAAAATACCCAAATCATTACCAATGCGATTTTTAAAATAAACACAGTTGTCAAAAGAAATATTACAAGGTTTAAACATATCTTTGATAATTGATACATCATTGTTTTTAACATTTAAGTTAATTACCTTCCCAACTTCTTGAATTTTTTTAGTTATTTTTTTTCGAACATCTAACTTTTCTTTAAAAACGGAAAAAACTAAAATTGTATCTTCATTCATAACATCCAAGTATCCCTCTAAAAGTTTAGTATCTTGCTCGGGTAATTTCTTATTGGTTGTTCCGGTAAATATATAGGCATTTTCCACATAAATTCCCCGTTTAGTGGAAAATAAGGAACCACTGTTGGCTTCTTCGATAATATCTTTTAAATTACTATTTTCTAAATCGTAATAACTCCAAGATAAATTATCTAATCCGGATTCTTTTTTTATTTGGTCAACTTTTTGTTTGATTATAACTGGTTCCGTTCCATATAAAATGTAAAGCATAATTCCTCCTATTTTTTTAAGCCTGATGTTTTTTGTTTTTTTAATTCAAAGTAAAAAGTAGTTCCTTCCCCTTTTTTAGATTCCACTCCATATTTAACTTTGTGTAATTCTAAAATACTTTTAACAATCGATAAACCAATACCAGTACCGGTTCGACTATACTGTTTATTTACTTGATAATATTTATCCCAAATATATTCTTGTTCTTCTTTTTTGATTCCTTTACCATGATCTTTTACTTCAACTAAAACTTTATCTTTTTTAATTACCGATACTTGGATAATTACTTGTCTATCTTTTCCCACATAATGAATAGCATTGTTTATCAAATTAAATAAAACTTGGTATATTCTTTTTTTATCCCCTTTAACAATATAACTTTTTTCATTTTTATAAATAAAATTGATATCATCTAAGTAATCAAATTTATTTAAAACTTCCTTAATCATTTCATGGATATCAAAATTTTCCATTTTTAAAGTTTCATTACCTGATTGCATTTTAGAAAGTTCCAAAATATCGTTAACTAATAAAGTCAAACGATCAGTTTCTTCGATGATGGTGGTACAATTTTGGTCTCTTTTTTCTTTATTTTCCCCATTTAAATCTCTCGTCATTTCGGCATAGGCTTTAATCATGGTAAGGGGGGTTTTTAAATCGTGGGAAACGTTCGCTAGAAGTTCCCGTCTAATCGCATCGGTTTTAGATAAAGTATCTTTGGCGTGGTTTAAAGTTTGCGCCAAATCTTCTATTTCTTTAGTTGTATTATTTACTTCAAAAGTAACATCGTAATTACCTTTACCTAAAGACGCCGCGGTTTTACTTATCGATACAATCGGATCACTTATTTTTTCCGAAATAAAGTAAGCAATAACAAAGGAAAGCAGTAAAACTAAAAGGGTTACATAAATAAGTTGAGAGGCTAGTATAGTTGTAGTCGAACCAATCGGCGCCAAAATAGCACTGACAAAGGCATAGTTATCATCATCTAAACTGATGGCTTTAATTAAAATTTTTCCCCCATAATTACTGTCTTTAATAACAAAATTACTATTTTTTAAATTATTGGTAATAAAATTTTGTTTAAATTTAGTTAAAGCAATATTATTTAAAATACCACTACAACCTCGGAAGTATTGATTGACTGAATAACTTTGAAGACTACTGTTGGATATTTCAATACAAACATTGTTGGAATATGATAAACGGTCTAAAGTACTTTCAAAGTTGTTAGTACCATAGGCTCTTTTTATTTTATTAGTAACATTTTCTACTTCATTTCTTTCCACTATTTCATAATAAGCTCCTAAAAAAATAACTTGAAATATCCATAAAAAGGATAAAATAGAAATGGAAAAAACGGTCAGATAAAACCATACTCTTTTTCTAATGGTTTTTTTATTTGATTTCAAATTTATATCCTAATCCTCTTACCGTAACTATTAAATTACGATATTTTCCCAAATTGTTTCTAAGCATTTTTATATGCGTATCAATGGTTCGATCTTCCCCAAAAAAGTCATATCCCCACAAAGTTGACAAAAGTTGTTCTCTAGATAAGGCAATGTTTTGATTTTGGACAAAAAAGACTAGTAAATCATATTCTTTAGGGGTTAATTTTAATTCTTTATCTTTTATTTTAACGGTATGTCCTTTATAATCGATACACAAATCTTTATAAACAAATTTGTCTTCTTTTTTACTTCTTTTTAAAACCGCTTTTATTCTAGCCATTACTTCTTTAGGACTAAATGGTTTAGTTATATAATCATCTATTCCTAAATCAAATCCTTGGAGTTTATCGTATTCTTCACCTCTAGCCGACAACATTATAATAGGTATATCATTATTTTTTCTGATTTCTTTGGCGACGGCAAAACCGTCCATTTTCGGCATCATGATATCTAAAATAATCAATTTGATATCGGGATTTTGTTTAATTTTATCAAGAGCTTCTAAACCATTAGCTGCTTCTACTACTTCATATTTTTCATGGATAGCGTATTCTTTTAAGACATCTCTTATTAGGGCTTCATCATCGACAATTAGTATTTTCAAAAAAACCACCTCATTTTTAATTATACATAAATTTATGGATATTTTGTGAAAATTAAATATCTTGTAACATTTGTTTTAAGTTATTGGCTACTTCTTCTGGCAATATTTCTTTTAAGGAAGCTATATCTAATTCTTTTAGTTTAGATACGGTATGGTATTTTTTTAAAAGTTGTTTTTTTCTTTTTTCGCCAATACCTGGTACATGATCTAAAATGGATTCTAAAGAGCCTTTACTTCTTATTTGTTTATGATAGTTGATAGTAAAGTTATGAACTTCATCTTGCATTCTTTCTAAATAGTAAAATAAGTTACTTGTTTTATCGATTGGTAATTCCCTGATCGGATCAAAGGCTAATAAAGCATTGGTGGCGTGTTTATCATCTTTTTTAAGACCGACTACCGGTATTTTTAAGTTTAAACTTTGAATAACTTCTCTAGCGACATTTATTTGGCCTAATCCCCCATCTACTACTATTAAATCGGGTCTTTCTAAATCATCTTTTAAGACTCTAAAGTATCTTCGATATATAACTTCTCTCATCGTTCCATAGTCATCATTGACATCATTGGTTATTTTAAATTTTCGGTAATCATTTTTACTAGGCACCCCATTTTTAAATACGACCATTCCGGAAACGTTAAAACTGCCAAATAAATTGGAATTATCAAATATTTCTATTCGGTCTAATTTATCTAGTTTTAAAATTTTTCTTAATTCATCATTGGCTTCGACAGTCCTTTGTTCATCTTTTTTTAGAATTTCAAATTCGTTTTCTAATTCTATTTTGGCATTATTACACGCTAAGTCTAAAAGTTGTTTTTTGACTCCTCTACTAGGTATTTTAACATCTATTTTTAAGTAATCTTCTAATAATTCATTATCGACAATACTAGGTACTAATATTTCTTTAGGCATAATAAAGTTTTTTTGGTAAAATTTGGCTATATATCTAGTTAATTCTTCCCCAGCTTCATCAATCATTGGCAATATCGCATGATGACGCTCTAATATTTTACCGGTTCTGATAAAAAATACTTGAATGGCTAAATAACCTTTCATGACGTAAAAACCAAAAATATCTCGGTCGATAAGGTCTTTTATTTCTACTTGTTGGCGCGCTAAAGTTACTTCGATATATTCTAATAATTCTTTTAATTCTTGGGCTTTTTCAAAGTGAAGTTCCCTACTTTCTTTTTCCATATCTTCTTTAATTTTTTTAGTAATTAGAGTATGATCACCTTTTAAAAATTTAATAATATCGTTGCGCATATTTTCTACTTTTTCATGGTCAACTTTTTCACTACAGTAACCTAGGCATTGACCCAAGTGATAGTATAAACATGGTCTTTTTTCATAAGTTTTACATTTTCTTAAAGGATATATTCTATTTAACATATTGACGGTTTTCCTTGCGGCTGTCACATTAGGATAAGGTCCATACAAATTGTTTTTGTTTTTCTTTTTGTTGATGTTTCTGACAACTTGTAAACGAGGTACTTCTTCATTGGTAAGTTCAATATAAGGATAGGTTTTATCATCTCTAAGTAAAATATTATATTTTGGATCATATTTTTTTATTAAATTAAGTTCTAATACTAAAGATTCCGTTTCGGTATGAACAACTATATATTCAAAGTCATCAATTTCTTTAACTAATCTAGCAGTTTTACCCGTATGGGTTCCTCGAAAATAAGAACTAAGTCTATTTTTTAATTTTTTGGCTTTACCTACGTATATTATTACCCCATCTTTATTTTTCATTTGGTAACAACCAGGTACATTCGGCACTAAAGCCAATTTTTCTTTTATTTTATCTTTACTCATACTTTCACCCTTTACAAGTTTTTTAACTTATATAATCATCATATTTTTCACTGACAATCCATTTTCCTCTTTTATCCGAACCAATTCTTTTAACATATCCTTTATCAACTAATTCTTTTAAATGATATCTTACCATTCTCGGTGTTAAATTTAATGAAGTGGCCATTTCTGTTTGGGTAATATTTGGCCTTACTAAGATTAACTTAACGATACTTTTTTGGACTTTACTTAAATTATATAATTCATCATTTGATATTGGATCATTTGGTACTATATATTCAAAATTATTGGCCCAATATTTAATACTTACTATAATAAAGTGGGGATAAAATTGATAAATATTTTTATCATATTTTTTAAGGATTTTTCTTATCCCGGTTCCTAAATGTTCTACCAGTTCTAAGTCCTTAAATACCCGCATAAGTTCCGGATTCTTAGGTGCTGAATAACCTTTTAAAAATTCTTCTTCAGTAAATTCATCTTGAATTCCACCAAAAGAAGATATTTCTAACCTATCACTAAAAAGTTCAAACTTAGGAGGATATTCAGTCGCCCAATCATTATGTACTAAAGCATTGACGATAGCTTCTCTAACGGCTTTATAATCATACATTTCTTGTTCTTTACGATTGGGATAGGTTATTTTAGTATATACTTTATTTTCCATTCTAAATTTTTCCAAAACTCGGTAAGTGGCGGTTATTAAAGAACATTCGCCAAATTCATAAAATTCTTCTATCTCATCGACATCATTACCAGCATACTTAGCAACTTTTATTGAAATATTATTATTGTCGGCTAAAAGATAAGCAATGTAATTAAATTTATTATCTTCAGTATAAAATTCTAATTGTCTTTCAAAATTATCTTCAATATTAAAGCCTTTTTCCATATAATACATTTTTAATTGGCGAAAGGTTAAATCTTGAGTTGGCGATACAATATTTTTTAAAGAGTTTTTGGTTCTAGCTCTAAACATTTTATTTATTAAAGTGGTAGTCATTTTTTCATTAGAACTACCAACTCTAATAAAACAACTATCACTAGTCATTCCCATACCTCTAATATGATATGGTCTTTCATTTCCGCGAGCAATTGTAATATGAATATATTTTTTATCATTTTTTTGTAATACTTCTATATCGAAAAGACCAAGTACTGACGGTTCAATATTAGAAATTATTAAATCTTTAATTTTTCTTTGTAGTAAATCTAAATTATTTTTAAGTCCGACAACTTTACCATTATCATCTACTCCAATATAAATATTTCCCCCATCTTTACTATTTAAAAATCCAATAACGGTTTCTTCCAAGTCATCCGTCAATTTTATTTTAAATTCATTTCTATCATCTTCTATTACATTTACCACCTTAAACCTCCTTATTTTTACAAGCCGAATTAACCCTTATTTTTCAAGGCCATTTCCTAGTAAATTTCCTAGTAAATTTCCTAGTAAATTTCCTAGTAAATTCTACTTGAAATCATACCAAACATTGACATCAATTCGACCATCAAAGCCATTTTCGTATCCCTCAGATGTATATTGCCAACCATCTATTTCATCACCTTTAAAACCTAAAGTATCATTATATTCGGCTATCCAAGTAACATAGTTTTTAATCGTATCATTAAACTTATTTTTAGCTAAATTGGTATAAGTATATACATATGAATCAAAACCAGCTTTTCTAACTCTAGTTACAAAAGTCGTTATAATATCATCATAGTCATCCTTATCTAAATACTTAGTGTATTTATTACTTTCAATATCATAATAGACAGTAACATTCTGAATATTGTTTTCTTTTAAAGTATTTATTACAAACTCGGCTTCTTTTTTAGCTGAATCTCTATCTACGGCATAACTATATAAATATACAGCATAAGGAATATTAAAATTATTTAAAGATTGGATATTTTTAAGAAAATATTCATCAACTACACAATCTTCATCAACATAAGAAGTTCCAAAACCTAACCTAACAATAATACCATCTATTTCATTTTCCAATTTAACCAAATTCCAATCGATATTACCTTGATACTTAGATACATCGATTATCTTTTTGGCATTTTTACTAATCAATCTTCCTGATCCATCAAAAAAATATTTTTTATTATTAAAATTATACCAATATTTTACCAAAGATCCATCACTCTTAGTTAAATAATAATATCCTTTAACTTTGACCCAAGAATTTATTATATAACCTTGATTAGAAAATTTAAGATCTTGATTATTTATTTTTCCATTTTTTAAAACCATTTTCCCCTTTTTATTAAAATAATATATTTTATCGTTAATAATTTGAAAACCGGTTTGTAAAGTAGCATCATCACTAAAATAATAGTAATCATTACCAATTCTTTTAAGTCCTTGATACGCTTTACCATCATTGCCCAAATAATAAGTATATCCTTGGTCTTTTACCCATTTATTTTTAACTAATTTATTCTTTTTTAAATAATAATAATTTTTATTATCTTTAACCAAACCATCATCTTTTTTACCTAAACCATCAATATAAAAATATTTATTTTGATACTTAATTAACCCTTTGGTAAGTTTACCCGTATTATTAAAATAATAAAAATAATTATCGATATTAACTAAACCAATCGTTAAACTTTTATCATTTTTAACATAATATACTTCATCATTTAAAGTAACCCAACCGGGATTTTCTAAAAGACCATCCGCAGTAAAAATATAGTATTTGTTATTTATTTTATTTAGTCCTGTCAATGCTTTACCATCACTACCAAAGTAATGATTTAAATACCAAGTATTTTGGGTAACTTGTTGATTCTTTAAATAAAAAATCCCTATATTGGTTTTAATTATTCCTTCGTTTAACTCTAACTTACCATTATTTATCAGTTTATTATCTATAACTCCCGTATATAAATTTTTACCATTATAGTAAGTATCATTTTCTTTATAACAAATATATCGACCATTTAAAAAATAATATTCCTTATTTTGATAAGTTTTAGAACCGGTAAATAAATTATTGTTGAGATAAAAAATATAAATACCATTTTCTATTTTATAAGTTAAAGAAGTATTGTCACTAAAAAAATAATCACCTTGTTTTTTAAAACAAAAGGCTTCATCTAAAAAACAATTATCCAACGCTTTAACATTTGTAAAAGCTAAAAAAAATGTCCAAAATATAAAAAGTTTTTTCATTTTTCACCTCTTGTTATATATATACTTTATTATATCCAAAAACCTTGTAAAACTCAAGATTGAATGTTACTCTATTTTTTTTAAAAATTTTGTATTATAATATAATTGGTGATACCTTGAAAACAATTAAAGACCCAATTGAATATACTTGGACAATAAAAAAATCTAAATTTATAACTACCATTTATCCAGTTTATTCTAAAGAAGATATAGATACTTATTTAAAACAAATAAAAGATAAATACAATAAGGCTACCCACCACTGTTATGCTTACGTTTTAGATGAAATAGTTAAAGTAAGTGATGATGCTGAACCTAGTGGAACCGCTGGTTTACCTATTTATCAAGTTTTAAAACATCAAAACTTAAATCACATTTTATGTGTTGTTACTAGATATTTTGGGGGAATTAAATTAGGAAGTGGGGGTTTAATTAGAGCCTACACTAAAAGTGTTACTGAAGCTTTAAAAAATACTATTTTAATCGATGATGAAATTAAAATTCATTGGACTTTTAAAATACCCTATTCTTATCAAAAACAAGTTGATTATCTTTTACAAAATACTACCATTTTAAATAAACAATATGATGATGACATTATATATGATATTTTAATTAATGAAGAAGAAAAAAATATCTTAAATGACAAAATTACTTTACTAACAAAAAACAGATAATTTTAATCTGTTTTTATTTTTCCATCCATACTCCATGTTTTAATATCAGTTATTAAAACATCAACTATCTGACCTATATATTTTTTATCCCCATCAACATTCACTAATTTCATGGTATCGGTATAACCCATCAATTTAGTTTCATCTTTAGAAGAAAATCCTTCAATTAAAACTGGAACGGTTTTATTTAAATACCAATCATTTCTTTCTTTGGCATATTTATTTACCAATTTATTTAATTCTTGTAAACGATTATTTTTTTCTTCCAAAGATATATTATCTTCCATCTTACTGGCTGGGGTTCCAACTCTTGGGGAAAATATAAAGGTAAACGCTGAATCAAATTGACATTTATTTACTACTTCTAAAGTTTCTTCAAAATCTTTTCGCGTTTCCCCAGGAAAGCCTACTATAATATCGGTAGTTATCGAAGAATATGGTAAGGCTTCTTTCAATTTTTGATACAATTTTAAATATTCTTCTTTCGTATATCTTCTTCCCATCAGTTTTAGTATTCGATCGGATCCCGATTGTAATGGTAGATGAATATACGGCATAATATTAGGATATTTTTTTATTACTTCAATCATTTTATCAGTAAAATCCCAAGGATGACTGGTTACAAATCTAATTCTTTCAATACCTGTTTTCGCCACATCTTCTAACAAGTTTTCCATTTTATAATTACTATTTAAATCTTTACCATAAGCATTGACATTTTGCCCTAACAAAGTTACTTCCAAATAACCTTGTTTTTTTAATGCTTTAACTTCTTCTATTATGTATTCTGGTTTTCTACTTCTTTGTTTACCGCGAGTATAAGGAACTATACAATAAGTACAAAATTTATCACAACCGTACATTATATTAACCCAGGCTTTATATTTATTAGCCCTTTTAACGGGGATATTTTCTACGATATCTCCTTCGATACTATATACTTCTACTTCTTGTTTTTTACTTTGTAAAGCATGATAAAGAATGGTTGGTAATTCATGTAAGTTATGAGTTCCAAAAATTATATCCACCCATTTATATTTTTGGGTAAGTTCTTTAACAATACTTTCTTCTTGCGCCATACAACCACAAAAAGCAACTATTAAATCTTCTTTTTCTTGTTTTAAGTGTTTTATTCTTCCCAAATAACCAAATACTTTATTATGGGCATTTTCTCTAATGGCACAAGTATTTAAAATTATGAAATCAGCGTTTTCCATGGTATCAGTTTCTTTAAAGGACATCTCTTCTAAAATGGCTTTGATATTTTCACTGTCATGTTCATTCATTTGACAACCATATGTTTTGATATAATAAGTTTTATTTAAACCTAATTTTTCTAATTTACTTTCTTTAATATTTTCATAAGTTTTAGTTAAAACTTCTTTTTTATTTCTTATTTTTGCTTCTTTTAAACTTGGTACATGCATACTAATCACCTCGTGTATAATATCATAATGTTTTTAAAATTTCAAGAAAAAAGTTATGATTCAGTTATTTCATAACTTCCATTTTGATATGATACTTTATATTTTCGGATAGTTAAACTAGCTTCGATTACTTTTCCATCTTCATTGACAGTAACGTAGCCATCAACTGGTTTATTTTCGGTTATTCCAATTATTTCATTCATTGATGGATAATTTTTTTCATTTATCACATTAGGACTGGCGACTTGATAAGTTCCACTTGGCAAATCATCGGAATTTAAATCGACATTAACAAAGTTCATTTCGACATTGGATATATAGTTTCTCGCACTTTCGGTAAGTTCCGTTGTGGTGGCTGAATCGATTTTTTTATCGACTTTAATGTAGACAATACCGATTATCATACCCATTAAAACTAAAACCGCTAATACTTCTAGTAATGTAAAACCTTTTTTCATTTTCTCTACCTCTTTTATATTTTAACATATATTTTTTAAAATATAAAGTATTAAAAAGAAAAAAGCAACTTAACGCTTTTTTATCAAAATAGTCTTTAATACTAATTAACTTTCAATTGCTTACTAATTTACTAATATATCTATTTTATTTTAAGATTTCTCTAAGGAATAATATTTGTTCTCTATTTCACTCACATATGACCTTAATCATTTTGTCCTCAAATCTTAGAGAGCTACGACTGGGCGCACTCCATTCGAATTGTTGTTATTCCAATCCACATTCCGGTTGTTCGGATTCCAATTATACAAGTTGTTACTGTTATAGGCAGACGCCAGTTTGTTACAATATTACACCTACTTATTTATAACAAAAAAGCAACTTAACGCTTTTTCATTAAAATAGTCTTTAAGGTCAATTAACTTTCAAATAATTACTAATTTATTAACCTATCTATTTTATTTTAAGGTTTCCCTAAGGAATAATATTTGTTCTCTATTTCACTCACATATGACCTTAATCATTTTGTCCTCAAATCTTAGAGAGCTACGACTGGGCGCACTCCATTCGAATTGTTGTTCGTGTTGTTCACACGTCGGTTGTTTGGATTCCAATTATACAAGTTGTTGTTATCATAGGCAGACGCCAGCTTTTTACAATATTACACCTAATTAAATTTTATACTCTTCCTTTATAAGACATTATACTTGCTATATAACTATTTAAAGTAATATAACCTTTTTCATATTGTCTTTTTCTAACCGCCAATTTTTTTCTAGCTGTTCCCTTTCCTTTTTTATACCCTATAAATACAATTTTTTCTTTGTTATGATATATTCTAGTTTTATGATTTAATTCTAAATCTAAATGTTCTTTTAAAAATATTCTTATTTTTTCTTCACATTCTTTTAAATATTCTTTATCGGGATGAAACAATAAAAAATCATCTTGATAACGAACATAATATTTAATTTTTAAAGTTTCTTTTATGTAACGATCCATTTCACCTAAATAATAAATAGCGAGTATTTGACTAGTCATATTACCAATTGGTAGACCATATGGATAACTATCAATTATAGTATCAACTATTTTTAAAGCATCTTGATCTTTGATTCTATTTCGCAATTGTTTTTTGACAATATCATGGTTAATACTATGAAAATATTTAGTAATATCACCTTTTAAAATGTAATATTTTTCATACTTAAAATCACAACTTTGCCGATACTTTTTATAAAGTTTAACGCCAGCACTAGTTCCTTTACCCGGTCTAGTTGCCACATTTTGATCTATTAAAGCTGGTATCAAGGCTGGCATTAAAATACATCTTGTAACTAAGTGATTTATTATTTTATCGGTTAATCCTAAAGATACAATCACTCTAGTTTTGGGTTCATGTATTGTAAAAATATTGTATTTTTTTACTTTATAATTTTTCTTTTCTATTATACTATGTATTTTATTCAAATTAGCGGCTCTAAAATTTTCATAATTAAAAACGGCTCTTTTATTATGCGTATTACGCATTACTTCTTTATAACAAGATATGATGTTATTCATATCTAACATTGTTTCATATAAATTTCCTAAACGTTTCACATAGCCTCCTAGAACAAAAAAGCAACCTAACGCTTCTTTATCAAAATAGTCTTTAAGGTCAATTAACTTTCAATTGTTTACTAATTTATTAACCTATCCATTTTATTTTAAGATTTCTCTAAGGAATAATATTTGTTCTCTATTTCACTCACATATGACCTTGATCATTTTGTCCTCAAATCTTAGAGAGCTACGACTGGGCGCACTCCAAGCGAATTGTCGTTCCAATTGTTCACATTCCGGTTGTTTGCGTTCCAATTATACAAGTTGTTAGTGTTATAGGCAGACGCCAGCTTATTACAATATTACACCTAAACATTTATAACAAAAAAGCAACTTAACGCTTTTTTATCAAAATAGTCTTTAAGGTCAATTAACTTTCAATTTATTACTAATTTATTAACCTATCTACTTTATTTTAAGATTTCTCTAAGGAATAATATTTGTTCTCTATTTTACTCACATATGACCTTAATCATCTTGTCCTCAAATCTTAGAGAGCTACGACTGGGCGCACTCCAAGCGAATTGTTGTTCCAGTTGTTCACATACCGGTTGCTTGAGTTACCATTCCAATTATACAAGTTGTTACTGTTATAGGCAGACGCCAGCTTATTACAATATTACACCATCTATTTATAACAAAAAAGCAACCTAACGCTCTTTTATTAAAATAGTCTTTAATACTAGTTAACTTTCAATTTCTTACTAATTTACTAATATATCTATTTTATTTTAAGATTTCTCTAAGGAATAATATTTGTTCTCTATTTTACTCACATATGACCTTAATCATTCTGTCCTCAAATCTTAGAGAGCTACGACTGGGCGCACTCCATACGAATTATTGTTGTTGTTGTTCACATTCCGGTTGTTTGGATTCCAATTATACAAGTTGTTACTGTTATAGGCAGACGCCAGCTTTTTACAATATTACACCATCTATTTATAACAAAAAAGCAATTTAACGCTTTTTCATTAAAATAGTCTTTAATATTAGTTAATTTTCAATTTCTTACTAATTTACTAATATATCTACTTTATTTTAAGATTTCTCTAAGGAATAATATTTGTTCTCTATTTCC